>DLOP01000182.1:4769-16642 GCA_002478505.1 Lachnospiraceae bacterium UBA7481 | reverse complement strand
ATCAGCAAGGTTAATCTGGGTTCCAGGATCGCAGATGAGACAGCAAAGGCGCTGGAAGTAATTACCAATGTCGTTGAACAGAGTGAAGTGCTGATCAACAATATTGCGCAGACATCCAACTATCAGGCAACGGCAGTTGCTCTATTTAAGTAATTAGTACTTGCCGAAGTTATCTCCAAGGGAAATGATCTTCTCATTTTCGCTAGATGAAGAATCATAAGAATCAGAACCCGATGAAGAAGTTCCCTTATTACCAAGCTGGTAGATGGAAATCATTTCTCTCATCCTGGAAGCCTGACCGGAAAGTTCCTCACTTGCCGCAGCACACTGTTCGCTGGTAGCGGAATTGGTCTGTACTACCTGAGAAACCTGTGTGATCGCCTGATCTACCTGAGCAACTGCCGTTGCCTGATAATTGGAAGTCTGTGCAATATTGTTGATCAATACTTCACTCTGTTCAACGACATTTGTAATCACTTCCAGTGCCTTTGCCGTCTCATCTGCGATTCTGGAACCCAGATTAACCTTGCTGATAGAACCTTCGATCATCTCTGCGGTCTCGGATGCAGCAGCCGCACTCTTTGCAGCAAGGCTTCTAACCTCTTCCGCTACTACTGCAAAGCCTTTTCCTGCCTCGCCTGCCCTTGCAGCTTCTACAGCCGCATTCAGTGCAAGAATATTTGTCTGGAATGCAATGTCGTCAATTACCTTGATAATCTTGGAAATGCTCTCGGAGGACTTATTGATATCTTCCATAGCAACCATCATATCCTGCATCTTCGCATTTCCTTCTTTTACATCCTGAATAGCGTTAGCTACCAGTTTTGCAGCTTCATTCGCCTGGGAAGCATTCTGTTTTGTCTTTTCCGTGATCTCATCGATAGAAGCCGTGATCTCCTCAATAGCGCTTGCCTGCTCAGTTGTTCCCTGTGCAAGGGACTGGCTTGCGCTTGCCACCTGTGAAGCGCCGATGGTAACCTGATATCCCGCATCATTGATACTGCTCAGGACACGATGATTCTCTTCTACCAGCTTCTTCAGGGAATGACCCAGCACGTCATCAGCAGACGCCGGATTTACCGTGACAGTAAGATTACCATTAGCCACTTCCTCTGCGATCTTAGACTGATATTTGGTGTTATTGATAACATTCTGATACTCATCCACCAATTCGCCAAATTCGTCATTGTGATACTTGACCAATTCGATATCCACACGTCCTGCAGCGATATCTTTTGCCGCCCTGGACAGCTGATCTACGGATTTATTGATGATATTGATCAGCATAACAGCAATGATAACGGTTATGATGACTGAAAGGATCAACTATCCAAAGCTGATAATATTGGAGGTCATAGCTCTGCTGTCGATATTTTCTATATCATCTGTTGCGGTAGATTCCAATGTCTCAGCCAATATCGCGGCCTTTGCCTGATCTGCGCCGATCTCCTCCATCTTTGCCTCAACAACCTCGACCTGTTCATTCTGCATATCCCTTACAATTTTGTCGATACTGCTTACGGACATCATTCCAAAGATTACATTAATAAGTGTAAACAAGATCGGAATAATAAATCCAATAATCATTTTTGTTTTCATCTTCATGTCTTTCATAATTACACCTCTCCTTCTTCATTTTGATCACTTGTCTGTTCCATAGCCGATAGATCTGCGTCATTTATCAGCTTATCAGGGTCCAGCAGAAGCTTTACGGTATCCCCTACCTTTCCGATCCCGTAAACATATTTATTCTGCATCTTATCTGCCTTTCCAACTCTTGGCGGCGGCAGTATGTTTTCCTCTTGAATCTCTACAACCTCGGCGATCTTTTCTATAATCAGTCCTACTACCGTAGATTTTACATTGATTACCATGATACAGGTTCTGTCATTATATTCAAGAGGTTCCTGCTTGAATCTGAGCCTTACGTCAATTACCGGAATTATTTTTCCTCTCAGATTGATCAGGCCTTTGATGTAATCCTCTGTATCAGGAATCGCTGTGATTGCCTGAAAACATATGATTTCACTTACATATTGAATCTTCAGTGCAAAATGCTCACTTCCCAACTTGAATGTCATGTACTTCCCTTTTTGCGCATCATGCTCATTGGAAGCATTACTTTCATCCTGCTCTGTCGGATTATTTAATCCAGTTATTGCATCCATATAAATTCATGCACCTCCTTTCGTAGTTTATTCAATCAATCCTACCGGATCAAGTATCAGCGCGATGCTTCCGTCTCCCAGCTGCGTACAGCCGGATAATCCTTTTACCTTCTTAATATAAGATGGAATCGGTTTTACAACGATCTCCTGCTTGCCGATCAGTCTGTCTACAAACAGACATACCGTTTTTCCTTCCACCTCGAAGATTAACATCATGCCATCCTCGACTGATTTTGTACATTTTTTCAATCCATACCATTCTCCCAGCCGAAGAACCGGATAACACTCTCCACGGATCATGATAAACTCTTCGCCATTTGGCTCATGAATCATCATATTCTCTCTTACGCTGACAAATTCCTTGATTACTCCTGTTTCTACTACGAAAGAAGAATCCTCTGTTTCCATTACGATACCGTCGATGATCGCCAGTGTCAAAGGAATCTTTAAAGTCATTGTAGTTCCAAAGCCTGCCATACTGTCTATTTCCAACGTACCGCCGATTTTCTGGATGTTCTGTACCACCACATCCATTCCAACGCCTCGCCCGGAATATTCCGTTACCTTCTCGTTGGTAGAAAAGCCCGGCAGCGTAATAAACTGAAATACTTCCCTATCCGTATATTCGCTGTCCGCCTTATCATCATCCAGCAGTTTCTGTTTTCTTGCTTTGGCAAGTATCTTTTCACGGTCCAGACCTTTTCCATTGTCCGCCACGCTGATCCATACTTTTCCGGCTTCGGTCCTTGCAGAAAGAGTAACCTTTACCGATGCCGGTATCTCCCACCAGAAAGAACAATTCCTGAGAATCCTTCATCTGGGAAGTCATAACAACTTCCAGCGTGATCTTTCCCACGCTGGTAAATTTCAAGGCATTGGACAAAAGGTTATTCAGGATCTGCACGATCCTTAATTCATCGCCGACGATATATTCCGGAACGTTTGGCGAGACCGTCACAAAGAAATCCAATCCCTTCTCAGTGATCCTTCCCTTATGGTTAGCCACCACATAATCTATCATGCTGCGAAACTGAAAACGTCGTGGCTCCAATACAAATTTTCCCGCTTCCAGCTTGGAGAAATCCAGAATATTATTGATGATCTTGTTCATTTCCTCACAGCATCGCTCAATCAGGTGAAGTTTTCCAAGCTTTTCCTTTTCGGTCTCCTCCGGCAGCATTTCCCTGATATGTCCCAGAATGCCATTGACCGGCGTCCTCAGTTCATGAGTGACATTCGCCACAAATTCTGATTTTACCCGCAGGGCAGCCTCTGTTTCCTGCTTTGCCTGCTCCAGATTCCGGCTTAAATATTCTTTTTCCAGAATATCATTTGCTATGCACAGAAAAACGCCTGACCTCTGTTCCTGCACAATCTTGATATCTACAGGAAAACAGGTCTGGTTTTTTCGGTATGCAGTCATATGTTGGAGTTCATCAACTATGGGAAGGACAGTCTGCTGTCCTTCTCCCTTCGGGAAAATATTCGGAAAGATACTACTCGCAGATAATCCGCACATTCCATCCTCATATCCAAGTTTTTCCCGCGCGGCAGCATTGTCATATGTAATCACGCCCTTATCGTCAAATACCAGCACGATTTGCATGGTATTTTCCAATAGAAGCATTCCTAAATCTTCCCGAAGCATAATTTCCTCCATAATTATATATGGCAATATTATCATTTTCTACCAAAATAGTCAAGATTCTGCCCACTGGAAAGCCTTGACAATTAAAACCCCATTAATTCTTTTCATGGCATAAACTCTTGAAGCCTGTAGAAAAATATATTATGATACATTGTAAATAAGAACAAACCGCGATTCAAAACTATGGAAGGCAGGAAAACCACCATGTATGACGTTATTATCATCGGCGCGGGCCCGGCAGGATTATCCGCGGCAATCTACGCAATGCGCGCCAGATTAAATACTCTGGTCATAGAACAGACAGGTCCCGGCGGGCAAGTCCTGACTACTTATGAAGTTGATAATTATCCCGCGCTGCCTGGCATCAGCGGCTATGACCTTGGCACAAAAATGAAGGAACATGCCCTGCAGCTCGGTGCACAGATCCTATCGGAGGAAGTCCGGGAGATCATCTGGGAAGATGGCGGCAGACGCGTGAAAACAGATAAGTCGGAATATGAGACAAAAACGTTGATCATCGCTTCCGGCGCAGTCCACGCAAAGCTGGGCTTAGAAGACGAGGAAAGGCTGTCGGGAATGGGGGTTTCCTATTGCGCCACCTGCGACGGGGCATTTTACCGCGACGGTGTGACAGCCGTTGTGGGAGGAGGAGACGTCGCCCTGGAAGACGCAATCTTTTTATCCAGGCTGTGCAAAAAAGTCTATCTGATTCACCGCAGGAATGAACTCAGGGGTGCGGCGTCCCTTCAGGAAACGCTGCTGTCGCTTCCCAATGTGGAAGTCCTGTGGGACAGCGTCGTTACTTCTATTCAAGGGGAAGAAGAAGTAGAGGGCATCACGGTGGAAAACCGCCTGACCGGAGAACAAACCCAATATTCTGTTGACGGCATCTTTATCGCCGTGGGCATCCGCCCGGTTTCCCAAATATTTGACGGTCTGATCGATCTGAATGAAGCAGGATATATCATTGCCGGAGAAGATACCAGAACCAGCCGGGACGGCATCTTTGCCGCCGGGGATGTGCGTACCAAACCGCTGCGCCAGATCGTAACCGCCGTGGCAGATGGCGCAAATGCAGTTTACGGAGTGCAGGAATATCTAAGGAAGCAGTGATTAAATCCGTGCTTTCTTAGAACTTTCGGGGGATGTACACGGATTTGCAGTGGAAAAAGGAGGCCCGCAGCATGAGCACAAAAACCCAAAAATACGCTTTGATTACCGGCGCAAGCCGCGGGATCGGCAAGGCTGTCGCCAAAGAACTGGCTGCGCAGGGGTACGATCTGTATCTGACTTGTGAAAAAAATATTACTTCGTTACAGGCGGATGCAGATGCGCTCTCCTCGGAGTACCGGATCCGCTGTGTCTGCTTTGGCGGCGATCTCGGCAATTCTTCTTATGTAGATGAGATCTTTCAGCAGATCGCTTCTTTGGATGTTCTTATCAACTGTGCGGGCATCGCGCATATCGGTCTGCTGCAGGATATGACCGATGATGAGTGGCACCATGTAATGCAAACCAATGTAGATTCCGTCTTTTATACCTGCCGGAAAGCAATCCCCCTGATGTTAGCCCAGGGCGGCGGCTGTATCATCAATATTTCTTCCGTCTGGGGCAATACCGGAGCCTCCATGGAAGCAGCCTATTCCGCTTCCAAAGGAGCAGTCAACGCATTGACCAGGGCGCTGGGAAAAGAGCTTGCGCCCAGCCATATCAGAGTCAACGCCATCGCCTGCGGATTGATCGACACAGAGATGAACAGCCACTTATCTTCCGAGGAACTGAATGAAATCATCTCCGAAATTCCCGCAGACCGCATCGGGAAACCGGAAGAAGCCGCCGCTCTTGTACTTCACCTGATCCATGCGCCGGAGTATCTGACCGGACAGATCATTACCATGGATGGGGGCTGGACCTAACCCCATGCTGTAGTTACGGTTAACTAAGATTCGGGGATCAAAAGGTCCCTTATAAGAAATTATATGGCAAGCTGCACAAATAATAATCTGTGCCTATGCCGCTGTACAGAAATAAGAATTTCTAAACATTCCTAATTTAAGTTGTGGAAGACGGACGCAAACGGGGCAAATTCGCCATCCATGGCTCAGTTGCCCCTTTTCGGAACATCGTGTTCCGAAATTGCTGGGTATTGGATAGGAATGTTAAGAATTTCTAATTTCTTTCCAATGCATAGGCACAGATTATTATTTGTGCAGCTTGCCACCTCAAAATTTATAAGGGACCTTTTGACACCCGAATCCTAATTACAGTTTACTAAGGAAGCACAGATCAAATCAGCATTTCCCAAAGAGTAAATTTCCCTCGATTCCATATACTAACGCTATGGAACACGAGGGTTATCTGCAAAAACTAATGCAATACGTTTATTTTTTCTTTCTGAGCGCCTTTGTCGGATTTCTATGGGAAGGGGCGCTTACTCTGCTTCGGGACAACACGATCTGCAAACGCGGATTTTTCTATGGCCCGTGGCTTCCCGTTTATGGCGTAGGCGGGGTTCTTTTTTATCTTTTGCTTCACCGCCTGAAAAAGCATTATGTCCTCTGCTTCTTCCTTTCCGCAGCCATCGGAACAGCATTGGAACTGGTTATCGGGCTTCTGATCCGGCAGGTATATCACCTGAGTTACTGGGATTATTCCGGTTTTAATTTCAACTATCTCGGATTGATCTGTCTACTGTCCTCCATTGGATTCGGACTGGCCGGCGTCTTCTGGGTCGGTTATTTCAGCCGCTATGCCTTATTATGGTGGAATAAACTCCCCATAAAAAAACAGAAGGCGCTGCTGCTCCTTCTGCTCCTGCTCTTTACGATCGACTGTATCATTGCAGTGCCTGCACCCCATACCGGACGCGGGGTTACTTTCTAAAAGAAACACAGATTAAATCACCGCTTCCTTAAATCCTCGGTTAGATGCACACAGATTTACAAAGGAATATACCGCCTCGCAACGCAAATCCCGCACCCGCCGTCATTCTTCGATCTCATACACTTCCTGCTCCGTCCTGACCGTCAGCTCATCGGTTTTTTTCTCAAGTTCATTCAGATACTTTTTCATCTTAGGATATGTAGTCAGATCCTTGTAGATAAAATACACGGAAAATAACATCAAAAAACCTGCCAGCGCCGTAGAAAAACTTGCCGAGATCCCAAGAACAGGCAATGCCTTATAAACTGTCGCCGCGGTTCCCACCAGACTGACGATCGTCCTGAGATAGGAAAGATGTGTCTGGTCAACAGCAAGACGGCTGTTGTAAAAAGAAAGATCCGTCCTGACCTTTGACAATTCCGTCCTTTCAATCGCCAGCTTGTTCTGGTTGAACGCCATTGCCTCATTTTTCTCCATGTTTTCCGGCATCTTCCGCAGACCGGACTCTCCCTGCATCTTCATCTCAGGCATATCCTTCTCCTCCTACCCTGATAGAGGATCCCAAACGATCCCCATCTCCTGCCGTAATCCAATGTGCTTTTGTGTATCTTATAACGGTTTAAAATCCGAAGCGGGATGCTTACAGATCGGGCAGATGTAATCCGTCGGCAGGGTATCGCCCTCATAGACATAGCCGCAGACCGTACAGATAAAGCCCTTTTTCTTATCCAGATCCGCCGGCGCCTGCTTGATATTCTTCTGATAGTAAGCATACGTCACCGAAGGATCTTCATTGAACCTCATCGCATCTGTGACATCCGCCAGGAACATCGTATGGGTTTCCAGATCCGTCATGGACACCACCTTTGCCGAGATCATGGCATTGGTCTGATCTGCAATAAAAACCAAGCCGTTCTCCGATCTCCCGTAAGAAATGCTCTCTAATTTATCCGCATTCCTGCCACTCTGAAATCCCCAGTGCTTATAGGTCTCAAATTTTGATTTTTCTGACAGGATCGAAACATTGAACAATCCGGTATTGACGATCATATCATGCGTCAGATTGCTCTTATTGACCGTCACCGTAATACGGTTCGGCTCCGTCGTCACCTGCGTTACCGTATTGACAATACAGCCATTGTCCCTACCATTCTCCTTTGCCGTCAAAATAAATAATCCATACGTAAGTTGATACATCGCTTTGGGATCCATAATCCATACCCTCCTTAAAAGTAATTAATAAACAATCTGATCTCTTCCGTTATTTTTACCAATATACAATTTATTATCAGCTCTTTTAACCCTTTCTTCATAGGGCTCATCTTTATGCCCTGTCTCAACGCCAAAGGTCATCCTGATCCTGATCTCGTTATCTCCATATGTAAAATTATACTCCCTGATGGCCTTCTGCAGCTGTTCTACACGTGCCTTTGTTCCGTCGTAATCCAGCTGATAGATCAGCAGAAATTCCTCGCCGCCCCACCGGCTGGCAAATCCACAATCCTTGATATTGTCCAGGATCAACTGTGAAATCTTGATCAATACATGATCCCCCGCGTCATGTCCATAATTGTCATTGATCTTTTTAAACCAATCGACATCACACATCACCACCGAATAGTCAATCTTTTCATTTTCCAAAGCTTTCAGCTTATTATTGCAGCTTCTCCTATTATAAAGCGTAGTCAGCGGATCATTTTCAATCAGATTTTTCAGATCGCCCCGCATTTTTGACGCATATTGCCCGATCGTTCCAAGCTCGTCCCCCCGCTGCACAATCTCTTCATCCAGAGAAGCCGTCAGATCCCCTTTAGCAATCGTTGCCAAAAATTCATTGATGCCATTGATATCAGCAGTCATCTTTTTGGAGAACAGCCGGATCAACAGCGAAGTAAACAACACGGCAAGCATGGAAAATAAAACAAACCAAGTCAGAACAGAGAACACCTTGTCATAAACCTGCTGCCTGTTCTGCCCTGCAAATACCATACCAATAACTTCCTGGTTGCTGTTCAGCAGCGGCATATAATAACCGATATACTTCATGCCATATACATCTACATCATTGGAATAGTAGTTCCTTCCTTCCAAAAAGACTGCCTTAACTACCTCTGGGCTTGCCTTGGTGCCCATTGCCGATTCGCCGCTTTCATTTACCACAGTGGTCAGCACACGCGTATCATGCCAGAAAATCGTGGTATCAATCCCGGAACGTTCCCTGACGCGGTTCATCATGGCAGACGTGGTAATATTCAGATCGCCCTTATATAATATATCATTCTCATAATGATAATCCCCCGGAACCGTAAGATCAAGACAATCGATCAAAACATTGGTCGTAGATTCCAACTCATCCTGAATGCTGATAGTGTAAGAACGATACAGCAATATCATTCCAAGAGAAACGATCAGTATGGTCAATATCAATATCGGCAGCAGACCGATAAATAATAATTTTTTCTGGATGCTGATATTCTTTTTCAAACAGGGAATCCCCCTTTATTCTGTCGCAACTTTACTGAAGCTTCCTTTGGATATATTTCACAACAATATATAGTTTCATAAACATTTAATTCCACAATATAAGTGATTATATTATATGACGTTTCTTAAGATTATTCAAGTTGTTTTACAGTTGTTTATAAAATATAACGTATCTCTCAGGCTTTTTCCTGTCTCTGGGTAACTCCTATGGTCAGTTCAAACTCCTCATTTACCTTTTTCAGATATCTTGCCCCATATCCTGCCGCAAGCAGCATAGGCGCATACGCGTCCCTGCCGCTGATATGGTACATATACGGATATGCCTCAAAATGCTGTTTGTAATCCCTGACAAATGCAAGGATTCCTTCCTGTATCTCCCTGATCCCTTCCGGATTCTTCTCCGGCTTCATAAATCTCAGCTGCACCTTCCCATGCTGATCCATATAAAATCCTTGAAACGAAGGCTGCTCCGATGACGTCAGCAGTTCAAAATATACGTTATACATCTGCGCAGGATTGTGTTTTTTCCATAGATCCCTGTTATCCGAAGCCGAAAAAAGATAAGATACCAGCGAACCGTCCCGCAGCATCGTCTCGCTCATATCAGGCTCCGCATTATGTACCGTATTGGTGCCCGCCACGATTCCCGTCACCCGGCAGGGAATGTTCCATTCCTTCTCAAAAAGAACCTTAAGTGACGCCGCACCGCTGCCTGCCCAGCCGATATCAACCGCCGCCACGCTGCCTGCACTGCCTACAGCGTCCCTGTACCAGATCCCAGCCGCCTTCCGCTGCTCTTCATACAATCTCAGCACCGTTTCCCAGTGATCGCAGATAAAATCCGCCATTTGCAATGCATTGGCATATGTCAGTTTATCTTCCGGCTTCATTGGTTTCCAGTTCTTCCTCCGGCTCGCAAGCAAACTCTGCCTGTATTCCTGACGCCTTCTCTCAAGCTTGTCCTTTTTCCGCGCATCCGTCTCATCGATCTCCACCGCAAACGGCTGATAATATCCGTCCCGTAGATATTTCGGCACAAAATCCCTCAGGCGCTCTGTCAATTCCTCCAGCTCCATATCCTTTAAAATATCCGCCAGGGTAAATTTCTGTCCGACTTTTTGATAGAGCATTTTCCGCAGGTATTCATATTTCATATACTCCGCAGAACTCTTTGCCGCCGCCAGTCTTGACCAATATACATAAACCGTCTCCTCACCCGGATACAGAATATCATATGCTTTTTTCAATATCTCACCGTCCCTGGAAAGAAAAAGAATCTTCTCTATGCCATGCGCCATGCAGTACCTGTGGATAAAAGCACAGTAACCAGTCACAAAAAGACCGCCATAGATATAGCCGTACTCACCGTTCCTGCTGTATCTGCATAACCCGCCGTAAATGCGGTTATTTACAAGCCCCCTGTATGCCCCGCCTATGATAGGCGACATGTCATAGCAGCGGTACAATAGCGTATTCCGATTGACATTGGAATACAGAAACGGTGTAAACCCATGCTTTTTAGCCATTTCAAAATCGCTGCGTCTGTTATCCCCGACATGCGCGAAGGTTAATTTGTGCCGATTGTTACGAGCATTTTGATCTTTCTGATCTTTCTGATTATATTGATCTTTTTGATCATTTTGATACATATTTCTTACATAATCAAAGATGCTGCCATTTCCTTTGGATCTCTGCTCCCCGCAGGATACAAAGATCTTTTCATACCCGTCATATCCACAGCGTTTCAGCAGCTGATCCAGCTCCATTTCCGAAAGATACATATCGGATATCATTACAATACGCCGTCCGGCTTCCCGCAGCTTCCGATATACCTGCTGCATATAGGGATTGGCATAGCAAAGGGATAACTCCGCCTCCATTTCAGCCTGCATTCCGAGGTTTTTGTCCAGCCCTGTCATATCTTCAAGCTGCTCCCAAATCTCCGAAAGAGTTACCTCATAGCTGCCGCAACGTTCATACTTTCTGATTCTGGCGAAAAATTCCGCCTCCATACGGATACGCTTAAAATCCATGTATCCAAATTTCTGCCCAACAATATAAAACAAATCCGTGGGTTCGGAAAATGGTCTGAAGATCAGCGTATCAAACAGATCAAAAGATATGATATCATATGCTGCCAGCTTTTCTGCCAGCTGCTCCGGCAAAGGATGTCTGACCAGCATATTTTCCGGAGTTTTCAGAGGAAGTCTTTTTTCTTCATAGATGGGAATCGCAAGAGGCGCACCCAGCCACCGGCAGAACAGCAGATAATATGCTATATTCAGCCATAACAAATAGGCATAAGAAATAAGCCTTCCTATGCCCACTCTGCCATCGTGTGCCCTGTGATAACGCTGCGCTATCCCGATCTTCCTGTTAACCAGCAGGGCATATAACCATTCCCGCATAAACGCCTTCCTCCTGTATTATTTTAATATCATAAATACAGATCGTCAGACTATGAATCTTTTATTTTTCCCAAAACATTTCTATCAGTTTGTCGATCTCTTTTTCTTCCAGTTTTAACTCTGTTATAAGCTGTTCCTTTACATGTTCCTTTTCCATCCCTTGTTTTCTGTAGGTTGAAATAAGAACACGGTATAAGTCCTGTTTTTCCCGTTCAGCTTTCTTTGCACGCTGCCGCTGTTCCTCTGTTTTTCGTTTTTGTTCCTCGGTTTTTCGCTTTTGCT
>DLOP01000182.1:0-4739 GCA_002478505.1 Lachnospiraceae bacterium UBA7481 | reverse complement strand
TTCGCTTTTGCTCCTCGGTTTTCTGTCTCTGTTCTTCTGTCTTCCGTTTTTGTTCCTCGGTTTTTCGTCTTTCTTCCTCAGTCTTCTGCCTCTGTTCCTCTGTCCTGCGGCGTTCTAACTGAATATCCATTTTCTCCATATTTTCAAACAAAATCCCCATGTTGCCGCCTCTCATTCCTTTTATAATCTCATCAGCTTCCTCTTTCGGCAGGTTCACCCTTGCGCACAGGCTCATCACAATTGCGGTGATTATTGCAGCCACGTCTGCCGACGCTCTCTGAAAAATCTCTTTCATATGTCCTGTGGTAACTTTTGAGAGTTCGTGAATATCCTCCGCCTGCTGTATTCTGTCGAGCAACAACACCAGCGAAATCGCATCATCCTTTGATAACAATTCCTCATTGGAGTATTCCCTTGTCCTTACAAGTTTATAGGTAATGTCCGGTATGTATGCCTGAAACAGATCTCCGAGCAGAATCCTTTCCTTAAGATTCCGCGCAGCTGTCCATTCTCCAACCCCTTCATAGTACACAATCGGATAGATCGGCGGGTAGCGGAAGTTTTTACGTTTGTTGATTCCTCTGTGCTTCCTTGGCTTACTGCGTTTTTGACCGTCTCCGGCAGGTTCTGTTTCATCCGATACATCCGAGCCTGTTTTCCCACTACACATCTCTCTTCTGCAAAGCTCTGCTTCCTCCATCTCCTTGACGTAATTCTCCCAGATGCATACCATGTACTTTAATATCTGCATGGTTACGTCATAATCCACCGCGCTCTTGTGCTCAATCAGGGAAATTACATAGATGTCCTGCAGTTCACCTTCTGAAAGATTTCTTACGCGCACTTTCTTGACTGTATCCGCATTCAGCTCCACCTCGCGGAACAGATGATATCGCTCCGAAACGTCTTCAATATCCTCAGGCTGTACGTCGGCAAATAGCGATAATCCCGAATATTCCCTCAGAAACTGCGCGCACAGTGTATGATTGCCAAAAATCTGTTTGCTGCTGACATCCGCTATCTGAAAGACAGCTGATTCTTCCATATTTTCTTTGTTTTTCATGTTTCCCTCCTGTCTGTACAGGAGAAATCGTATCTATACCTTCCGCCTGTACCTGAAATAAATGTGTTGAAATGTCCGGCGAAAAGCCTGATATGCGCACATGAAATTTCATAAATAGATTTAGATAGTTAGACTATAACATAAGAACTGTGTCTGTGCAAGCAGTTTATGAGCTTTAATAAAATAATTTTACTATTTTTTACAATTAATTACACAGGGTATGCAATCAGATTCCGTCCATATAGGCTTTCGTTATTTGTCAGTCTCTGTAAACTCATAATTTTATCTAAGCCCTCATATAATAAATCAAATTATAATTGAAAATGAAAAGTGAATTATAATGAAAATAAAAAATAAAAGTGAATTAATCATCGCTATCCTTATTCCTATTGCCGTTGGATCATTATCTGCTCTTATCAGCGGAGGAACGTCGCTATATTCCCAAATAAACAAACCTGCACTTAGCCCTCCCGGCTACATCTTTCCTATCGTATGGTTCATTCTTTATATTTTAATGGGAATTTCATCTTACATAATTTATGAGTCCAATAGTCCTGACAAATGGAACGCCTTAAAAACTTATGCTCTTCAATTATTTTTCAACTTTTGGTGGAGTATCATCTTTTTTAGGTTTTCTCTATACTTATTTGCTTTCCTTTGGCTGCTGGTAATGATTGCTTTAATAACACTTATGATTTATAAATTTTATCAAATAAGTCGTTTATCTTCATATCTGCAAATCCCATATCTGCTTTGGTGTTTGTTTGCTGCATATCTGAATTTTATGATTTACAGGATGAACTGAAATATTGTGGTGGATCAAATATATAATTATATTCGATTCACCACATATGAAATAACATTTTCAAGCAATGTTATTTTACAGGACATTTAAAATGAAATCTCTTTTTTTGAAATCGGCTTTTTATTCGTTTATAAACACCCTTTAATAATATTGTTTATTTTTCTTAGTCTGAAAAGCATGAATACCTTAGTAAAGCAGCACCCTTGTCCTGTCTGTATTATTTTTTTTCTGAAACACATAATAGTTTCTCAACCTCACATACTATTCATGAGGTAATTTCTATGAAACACTTAAAACAATACACAATTATTGGGATCATTTTTGTTGCAATCACCGGAACACTTGCTCATTTTTTATATGATTGGACCGGGAATCATCGTTTTGTAGGTTATTTTACGCCAATTAATGAATCCATCTGGGAGCATATGAAGCTGTTGTTCTTCCCAATGCTGATCTACTCGCTTATAATGATTTTAAAATTCCGCAAAGAATACTCCTGTATTACTTCTGCTTTAAGTTTCGGAATTCTATTGGGCGCGTTTCTAATCCCGCTTTTTTACTATGCTTATACCTATATCCTTGGTAAAAATGCTTTTATTTTGGATATCAGTAATTTCATTTTGAGCATTGTGATCGCCTTTTGGTTTTCTTACAGGCTCACATTGTCCCGCCGGCTGGAATCTTACACATCTATACTAGGCATGTTAGTGAGTGTTCTTTTAGTATGCTTTTTCTTTTTTACTTACAATCCCCCGGATGCTGCTATCTTTCAAGATCCAACAGTTTAAAAACCGGATGAAATAATGAAATAATGTATTAATTCATTTCAATATATTTCTTTTCTATATATTTTGTAAGCCATACTCCATTCTGAGACAGATAAAATTTTTTCCCGTCACGATACATCTCTTCAGTTCTAATTTTTAAAACAACCGGATTCCCATGCCTTTTTCCAACCTTTACAGCCGTTTCTTCATCTTTAGATAAATGAACATATAAACGGCTCATTGGCTTTAACCCCTCTATAATAATAGACTCAAGGAAACGATCCGCTGTACCATGATACAAAAATTGGGGAGGCTGCTGTTCTTCCAATTCAACATCTACCGGAATAGAATGACCCTGATTGGCACGAATCAGCGTCTTATCTTCGTTAAAAGAGTATCTTTGCTTATTATCTGTCCTAACAATCTCCTCTAATATTTCTATATCAATTTTTCTTCCCGTATCATTGATACCAGCCAATAGCTCTTCCACATTAGCCCATCCGTGTTCATCCAATGTAATGTGTGCTTCATCCGGCTTGTGTCTCAAAACCAGGCTAATGAACACGCTCAGCTTTTTTAAATTTTCCATTATAATGCTCCTCTTAAATTACATGTTGTTGATTTTCTATCACATTCATCTTCTCCTCAAAAGTATCGTAATACAAATGTCGTTACTTATCAATATAGCACATAAATAACGCCTCACATTTCTACATTTTCCTACATATGATATATAAATATCCTCCGCAGGGCCAATCATGAAGAGTAACTGTCAAAGTCTCTATATTTTATCAACGATAGCTTGTCAACTTGCAGAATGCCTTAATGAAGAAGAATTGGAAATACTTTCTTCAGATCTAAAAACTCTTGGAGAAATGCTTGAGTCTTTGTTAGCGCGTAAATCTAAATGTGAGGATGACTAATGTCAGTCAAATACAAGTCGTTCTTGTCTCCAAGCTTTGCAACTGCTATTTTCCACTGCGCCAGTCCTCCCTTATTTTTTTCTCATCAAATTCTGGAGCATATACTGCTGCTTTCTCACACAATGTATGTATCATATCTTCCGGTTCTTCAAGCGCTTCCGCTATTTCTGCTGCAGTGTTTCCTTTGGCAAGCTTCTTGCATACAAGAAGAAATAATTTTAGTTCGATTCCCTGTTCAATTCCTTGCTCGATTCCCTGTCTTATTCCTTCTTCCCGCTCGCTTCTCATATGCTTCTCTTCATCATACTCAAATATGCTCACTGCTATCGCCTCCGCCCGGTTTCTGGTTAGGAAGTCTGCCAGAATATCATTCCTAATGCAGTAGTCCACTGCCTGTTCTACTGCTTCTTCAAAGGACAACATACCGGCAAACCGTCTTACCTGATCAACATATTGCGCATATTCTTCTAATATACGGCACGCTTTCATCAGCTCTTTATTATATCCCCAATTGATGTTATAAACTGTCACCAACAGTTCAAGTTCAGGTTGTTCCTGTTTCTTTAGAAAGGCATCTGATAACCGTAAAACCTGCTTCACCGGCTGGGGATCGGTTCCATTATAAAACACTACAAACCTTGGGGACGGCACCTTAACCAGCTTCTGCCCATATAGGTTTTCGTCGCTTGTCAGTCTCTGCAGTATCGTTGTGACATAGGTCAAATCCCTCAACGGCATGTTGGGATTCACTGTTGACTGGTGTTCGTAAAGCATCAGCTCAAAACCGAATACAAAGGAAACGTCATTTTTATAATTCATGTAGATCGCATTTTCCAGTGTCGTGATCTCAAGGTTGTCCACTTCCGTATAAGCAGTTCCATTCACTGCATTATAAAGGCTCAGAAGATTTTCCCTGTCATTGAAAATCATACGAAACACTGTGTCTTTATAGTGCTGACGTGCTTTCGGCTTCTCTGTTGCCTTCTGTTTTACTGCCGGTCTCCTCTTCGCTGTTTCCTTCTGCTTTGCGCTATTTGCCGCTTTTGGCGTTACTTTACGTTTTTTATTCATTTTTTGTCCTCCTTTTATAACAGGAGAACTTTTTCAGAGTCTCCTGCTTATTTAAATGATAAAAGTGATTAAAAGCATGGATTTTCTGAAAATTGATTTAGATACATAGA
>DLOP01000041.1:4974-19913 GCA_002478505.1 Lachnospiraceae bacterium UBA7481 | reverse complement strand
CACAGTTATGCCCGAAGAGCCAAAAAACTGCAGGATTTTCTCATCAGAATTGTACATGGATACATACGGAAAATACACATACCTGACAGCGCTTGAATTATGCTTATCCACCATAATATAGTTTGCATCCAAATAGATGCCATGATAATCCAGAAACCAATCCGCACAATCCTGGAACGGCGCAATCATATTAGCCAGAAGTTCCTTGAATTCTTTCTTCCTCATTTGACGCGGCATATATGCCAGTCTGATGCCGCCTTCCATCTCATAGCGCAGTTCTATGCTGTCATCGATCTGCATCTGATATAACGCCAACAGAAATGGCGGACAGTCCTGCCTGATTACATTAACGGCGATTTCGTCAATCCGGCCTTTCCCAGACTCCGCATCCAAGACGGAATAATTTTTATTTGCTATAACAATTTCCTTTAACATTGTTCATTACCTCATCCTTCTATAATAAATCAAAGTATCTTAATTCCAATATATGATAATACCCCATCTTTACCGCAATAGCTTTTCCACCGACAAATGGATACGCCTGTTCATATCCCATGTCCGTAACCATCCTGTTTGACTTCGTAATATAGTCCCATTCTCCTCCATGATTTACAGCTGCAAGTCCATTAGAAAAGGAATACGCATCCTTATATTGATAATCTATTACAAGATTGCCTTCAAAATCTGCAAATCCCCACAGGGAACCGTTTGAAACAGCAATCCAGCCACCCTCCACGCCTTTAGCATCCTCAAACCTTACCTCATTGATTTCATTGCCCTTCTCATCGATCAAAAACCAGCCCTTATCATCCTCTACCATTGCAATAAAATATTGCCCCACTTTCTCAAACACATGTTTCCTGCTATTAATGGCAACATCCTTATAAATAAAATCAACAACCAGCTCTCCCTCCGAATCAATGATTCCCCAGTCACCTTTTTCATTCTGTACGAAGCATAATCCATTTGGGCTGATAACAGCGTCCGCGTAGACTGTATCCGTAACAGGGGAAAATGTGTGTGTATATAAAGCATATTTTCCATCTGTATCTGCCGTGATATAACCGGCGCTGCTTCCGGTCACCTGCTCAATCCCCGTTTTATCCACAGCGTACATATATCCGTCGGTACCGATCAGGGCGTAAGTACCATTCATCTTTACCACGGCATAGCCTTCCGAGAACGGATATGCTTCTTCAAACGGCGGCAATTTGCCATTATTGATTTCGCGATATCCTCTTGCCCCGATATAGACATATTCCTCTTCCATCTTGGCGGCAACAGGCCACGAATCAATGCCGGTCGAAACCTCACCGTATCCGGTTTCAATTATCCTCATGCTATAAGCAATTTCCTCATATGAATCAATAAATTTCTCCTCACCAAAGAGCTTCATCCCGGCTCCCATGATGTCAATTGCCTGCCTATAGCTCTCATTTTCAAGATAATGCTTTGCAAGCTCCAAATACTCATCTTCCGATGCCACATTCCGTCCCACCCTGTCTCTGATGTATGCATAATAACTTTCCGTATCACCTAATTCCCTATACATCTCCAAGATCTTCAACTCTATCTCCGGATTCTTCTCCGTCTGATAGGACAACGCATCCTGATAAGCAGAAACAGCCCTGATATAAAGCTCATCCTCCACAAATGCCTCTGCCCGATCCAGAATCGCCTGCTGTTCTTCCGCTTCCTTATCTCTAAGCAGACTTGCCATTGCCACTAACCAGCCAATGGCAATGACTGCAATCAACAACAATCTTAAGATTATTATTTTTCTCTTAACCATGTTTTTCCCTCATCTCGTTATGTAACTTACCAATAATCCCATATATAAGAACGGCACAAACGGTATCGCGTCCGTTTTGACCAGTTTCTTACGCACCAGCATAATGATCGAATATACCGCACTGATAATACTCCCATATAAAATAGGTCCCGCGACATAATGCCCTGTCAATACCAGTCCCATAATCAGCGAAAGCTTCACATCACCCGCCCCCATGCTGCCACGGCTGAGCAAAAAGGAGAATCCGAAACATATCAGGCAAAATACAAGTCCCAGCAAAATATAAGGCAATTCTTTCTGAAATTCATTCATATCTGCCATTGCATACGATCCGGTAATCACGAACCATACAAGCAATACGAGCAGCAATACTTTATTCGGCACAATATGTTCCCAGTAATCCGTAAAACATAAAACCAAAATCACTACAAGCATTAAATAAGCCATCAGAAAGTCCTTCTCCAGGATACTGACACAGCCCATCTTCCACCATAAGGCGGCCAGCACGATCTCTGCCGCAATCAGAGCTGTCATTTCAGCCGGGGATCGAAGAGGTTTTCTCGTCTGATTTTCGTCTTTTTCAAAAGATGGTCTGCACCATACGATGCCGCCAATATAAAAAACCGGCAACATCATCATACATCCTGCAAGACTCAATATTCCTCCCATCCCTACACTCCTTTTTATCGTCTGATCATTGATATTGTCCGCCGTCCCCGTCCAGCCATGCCGGAATCGCAACCCGCTGGACAACATGGATCGTCGGATTGGTAAATAAAACTTTCAGAAATGTAATCTCAATATCATATTCCACAACAATATCTATCATCCTCATCTCATCATCCGAAAAAAGGCTGCTGTGGGAAAAATCAAGTCCTTCCATTCCATCAACAACGCCATACATCTTTAGGAAACCACTCGCATCCTGCGCTCCTGCAGGCAGAAAACTTTGATCAAGATAGTTCTCGACGAGCGCAGCAGCACATGTACGAAGGATCATGCTTTTCATCCATGCCTCGCCGTTCTCTATGCCCAGATACACGATGCTTCTAAGAAGTGCCTGCGGATCACTCACCATCTTCCTCCCCGTTGCCAACAGATCCCCTGCCTGCTCATATGCCGTTTGCCCGTGTGCCGCTATATTATTAAGATTTTGCTCAAGCTCTAAGATATCTCCATTTTCAAGGGCATGATAATCCGAATTGATTGTACCCAGAGTGCCGATAAATGCCGTCACCTGGTCGATCCCATCATCAACAAGCTGCGTCTCCCGATCAACATCCTCGTGCAGGGTCTGATCTCCCTCGCGGATCCCAAGCGCCTGATAAAAATATGTATAGGCTGACAATTCACTCGCCGTCTGATATAAAGCATACTGTATCTTGTTATGTACCATAAATACATTCGTAAACGATATAAACCCAAGGATCACCAATATAAACGGCACAAGCGACAGCACTGCCTCAACAGTCATCATGCCATACTCTTTATTCAGTTTTATCTTATCCTTATTCTCCTGTGCCAATCTGCGCGTTCTCCTTTATACGGATTTTCTTTAATATCCACGTATTACCGAATAAACAATAGTATCATCATCAATTGCCCTGACCCTTTCCTCAAGTCCGCTTCCCCCGGAAAACATCTGCAGGAAGCTATCCGGTATCATGATCATGTCAAGCTTTGTCGAACAGCTGCTCCTAACAGCTGTCTGCGTCTCTGACATCTTAAAATCTAATGATGTCAGCTGCTCACCGCTGCTTAACTGGCTCTGGTTGACATTCAGCGTGATCAGATCAGATGTCCTCTGGAGCAATGTATCATCCGACTTTAAAAAAAACAGCATAATATGGAGATAATCCTCATAACTCAAAGCAGGTCCATTACCGGTCCCTCTATTCGCTGACTGTCCCGGAAGCGGTTCTTTGTCCGAAGCAAGCAAGCCCTTTATCTGTTCAATACATTCCAGATCATCAAATTCTCTTTTGAGCAGCAACACATCCTGCCTTTCCTTTAAGCTGTTCCAGTCTGCCACGGTTTCAGCCGTGGCAACGGCAGTCCTTAGTGCCATGCTTACAGCAATCTTCACCAGCGGGGCGGCGGCGGCTCCAACTCCTGTCNNACGGCTGCCGCCTCAGTTGCAATTGTTTCGATCGTAGTATCAAGCTCTTTTATCAGATACGTAGAAGAAAAATTACATACCATCCGTACGCCGCATATGATGTTTTTGGTCTCATTGAGGTTAGAAACTGATTTCTGATGGCCGCACAGAAGGTATTCCAGTTCCGCGCCGTACAGATAATTGATATCCTGCGTCATGGGAATACTGTTTAAGCTGTAATCAACATATTCTTCATTGCCGCCCGTATCCTTACCCTCCGGCGCAATGCCTGATACCCTGCTGGAGAACATACCGAAATCATACTCTGTCAAAAGGAATTTTCCGGTAGCGGAATTCATAACGCCGCCAACCGCGTTAAAATTCAACCCATTTTTAAAGTAATCCAAAAAACCGGACAAATTCCCGTCGCTCCTGGCCTCGCTCAGTTCATCCATCACCCCATCGGGAATATCCCTTGCACTTGTCTCCTCATCAGCATTCAGCTCATTTTCCAACTCGCTTGTCAGATTATCCGCATCATCTATTTTGCTCTGCGCCGCATTTTTGTCTCCATCACCGGAACTGCCAAACATTGTCTGCAATGCTGTATACAAAGAATTAGGACCCTTATCAAAGTCCGTCCATTCAAAATAAGGCACGCCGCATTCCCAGTCACTCTTCGGATCCAAGCTTCCGTTTTTGATTGCCGAATAAGCATTATTCAGGTTTGATAATGCAGCGTTGGCTGCACTTCTATTGCTGGCATTACGACCTATGTTGTCATCTTCCAGCTGATATATTTCATTGAACATGCCTTTTAATTCCCGCATTTTCTCCAGACCTTCTATCTCTCTTTCAATAGCCGCCTTAACATCCTCCGTGACGCCCGAATTAAGCTGGATGCGCAATTGAGTGATCTTACTATCAATATCTACCAGGCTGCTTTCAACTGCTTCTGAAGCGTAAGAAAAGCTATTGACAAGGGATTCTACATTATCAAAGTTGATCGGCGAACCGGAAAAATCAGAAGCTGCAGTCTTTAAGCTGTCTATCGTCTTCTGAATATCATCTGCATAATCATTGGCATTTTCAAAATACTGCCCTGCAAGCGTCTTTTCATAATCTGAAAGATCCTCCCCATTCTCTTGCTTCTCATGTGCCGCATCTATCTCATTCTGGTTGGCGCGGTAAGTATAATAATCCTCATACTTATCGCTGGTAAAAATGCGATATAACTCATCATTATATTTGCCGATATCATTCTCTATCCCACTACTGTATAACACGTATTGGTCAAATATCTGCATATAGTCATAATAATCCTTCATCTGCTGCAATACTTCCGTACTGGAATCCCCAATATCAACCAATTGGTTAAATGCTTCACGGTCATTCTCCATATTGGCAATTTGCTCATAAGGACCCATCAGTCCATCAAGATCAAAAGTCCCATCATTATTAATTGACAGCTCAACGATACGGAACTTCATATAATCGCTGATCTGTGTCATCATGACATTGGGCGTATTCAAACGGTCAACCGTCTCATATGTAAACTCAACTGTTGAAGACGCATAGGGCATGAAGCCGCTTAATTGCGTCGACTGCAAACCTGCCGTCAGGGTATCCTGAAGACTCGGGTTAAAAGACAGCTTCATATAATTCTCAAAATCTGCCAGCGCATCCAACCCTTCCTGATTCTGCGTGACGGAAAAAAGCCCATACAGCTCTTTCAAAACATTATCATATTCACTTAAAACAGCTTCGCCGTATGCATCTGCAGCCATGGATGCCTGCGATGCAAATAACTGCAGTCTGGCCACGTCAACCATGAATCCCGTAATCACAATTATCGGCACCATGATCAATGTAACAAATACCGTTATAAATCCCTGTTGTCTTCTTGCTATCTTCATTGCACACCTCTCGTTTATTAAGCGCCAAGAAACTGCTTCAACCTGCCGTAAAACTCCCCAATTTTTTGAGCAAAATCTTTCATCATATCTCCAAGCTTTGTTTTTTCCAAAAGGTCTATCGCATAATCCGCATTACGGATCAAATCTTCATGATTTACGACAGCCACCCTGGCAGATGCGCTGATCGTATAATTATTATTTTCTATTCCCAAGATCGAAAAATTTATCAACGGAAACTGTACATTACAGATGATGAATTGACTTTTNNCGGAACCGCAGTAGCCTCCAACTCGTGAAAAATCACATAGTTCCTCATTTTGTATGTAACATCTACTTCATCGCCTAACAGCAGATTACCTGCCACTGACCTGAAAAATGTTTCAAATGCATTCTCTTCTTCAGAAGATTGCGTAAATGTTAACATCCCCCGGTAAGGATTCTCGGGCTCTTCTGCCAAATATAAATTGCCGCGTCTGTCACTCACTGATTCTTCAGGAATGGTAAAAGTCAATTCATCATCTGTAGATATGAAGGTATCCGTTATTGTGTTTTTATAATAGATAACTGAGGTTTCCAGTGCCGCCTGCAGATTCGCCCTCTGGCAGAAAAAAAGGGAGATATAAATCAGCAATATAACACTCAGTATTGCTATCGGCATGATGATTACCGCTTCCACCACTACCAGACCCTGTTCGCTTTTTCTATTGTTTTTCATATATCTCCCCACTTCCCTATTATTGCAAATCCCCTGCGGAAGGCGTATTGTCCGGATCGAAGATCTGATTCATTATATCCGATATCCATGCACTCAGCTTATCCCAGAAAACCGCAATCAACAGTACTACGATCAATAAAAGAATAATGGTTGCCACTACATTCGATACACCCATTTCCGATGTAAAGAAATCCTTTATATTCTCCTTACATTTAGCCATACGTACTTGAGTTCCGATTAACACATTGTCAAGATAATTCATTTTGCTCCTCTCCTTTCATAGTTTTTATTACTATATCCCATATGTCAAAAACTCAGATTAGACATAATGGGAATAATAATCACAACAAGTATGCCGACAAACATGATCATTGTCGGAATAAACAATTTTGTCTGCACCTTATCCACAAGTCTTCTGGCGGAGTGCTTTTTCTCCAGCCAACATTCATCATTGAGCGTCCTGATGTCAGAGGCAAGATTGGCATTACCGGCACGGTAGCTCTTGGAAATCAGCGATACCAGCTTATCAAGGTATTTATTATCGCATCTCCCCTGCAGGTGTATCAGCGCTTTCTCCATCGAAACCGCCTGCTGCGTATCATAAAGCACACGGTGCAGTTCGTGGTAGATCAGCGTATTACCGCTATTTGCCGTTTCTTCCATTGCCTTACTGATATTCATTCCGGAGATCACAAGCAATGTAAGCTTAGACACAACATTGGGGAAATCCTCCTCGATCTTTTCCCTCCGCTTCAATGCCCTGCTATTGATCGTATCATACGGAAGATATCCAAGAACGGCCATCAGTACTGCGGCAACGCCGGAGATCATCAGGATCTTGTTCAGAGCGTTTCCAAGTCCCGTCAATACAAGTGCAAGAAAAAGCCCTATCAGCAGTCCCATATACACATACGAGATCAGCGTGGCAAACAGATAATAGGAATAGATGATGGCATTACGTTTATCCCCTGTCTCCTGCCCTTTCTCTAACTCGAGAAAACCGGCCTGTTCGCAGTTCTCTATCTGTTTACGGAACATTCCATTATCTACATCGATCTTGAACCGCTTACAGCATGTATAGCCAAACAAAATAAGCATATCTGCAAGCCCGGCTTTTTTACCGGACAGATATATTTCCTCTGCCTGACGATAGGCTTCGATCTGTTTGTCCATCTCTTTTACCTTTTTGGCGGCTTTCTTTTCCGAAATACGATGATACTTTTCATATTCATATAGATATTCTGTCTTCTTCTCCATTTCTGACAATCTTGCAAAACGGTTCTGCCACGCCTTTGACAGAATCAATTCCAAAACATCTTCATTCCCGACCTTGGAAATACCTATGATAAACACAAAACATAATATTGTCAGTAATAAAGCTAAAACAATAATGAGCATATCAACTGTCTCCCCTATATTTCTATATCAGTCGCGCGAACTGCCAATATGTATGATACGAATACGCATGCAATACCTATTGTAGCCGCAATTCTTCCCTGTAATGTCGTGAAAAGCACTCCTAAAAAGCCACCATCTCCACCCATTGCCGACATTGCGATTACTATGATAAGCGGCAGCACGAGCATCGTATATGCCTCCGATTTTGCAGAAGAGATCCCCGTATCGATCTCCATCTTGATCTCCTGCTTTTCTTTGATAATGTCATGCGTCTGCCTGATAATATATCCGAAATCACTGCTCTTTCCATCAATCGTTGCATAGACGGTTGCAAAGCTTTGTATATCATCTACATCGCTGCGTTCACCAAACTCTTTAAACCCTTGTACCATAGGGATGCCTGCTCTCTGATAGTCATTCACGATCAGTTGGATCTCCCTGACGATATCGGCATCCTCGTTAAATATCATCTGAAGTTCATGCTGTGCATCCATAATGGCATTCTCCATGGATCTGCCACTGCCGCCGCTGACCGAAATCGATATGATCTCTAAAAATTCCTTGAACTGTGCCCGAAGCCTGTTCTGACGTTTTTTAATGGAATCGCCCGCATAATTTTTTTCCTGAAACACTGCCAATACCAGACCGCCAATCAGAGACACTACCATATTTCTGTAAAAAATGTAAAAAACTATCGCAATGACTACAGCAAATACGATATATGCTGTCATATGTTCCGTCTTTGTCATGTTACATTCGTAATATTTTAAACGCTTCTTCTCTTTGTCTGCTTCTTCGTTTGCCATAAATGTTCTCACCCCTCTTCTCACTTCTGCATGGACATTCCGTCTTGACCACTCTCCAGATAATCATAGATTCCGGCCAGAATAAACTTATCCTGATTCTGTATCTTGTTCTTTGTCCGGAGCAATTTGCCGGAAACCTTCTGCAGGGTTGTCTTCTCATCTTCTTCGAACTTATAGATAGGATTCAGTGTAACTTTTCCGTCTTTATATCCTGTTACTTCCGTAATTTCCATGGTCTTTCGTGAAAAGTCACGAAGTCTTGAAAGGTGGACAATATAATCTACAGCAGATGCGATCTGCATCCTGATTGCCTCTAACGGAAGATCAGCGCTTCCAGTAAGCACCATTGTTTCCAAACGGCTGATCATTCCTTCCGGCGAATTTGCATGTCCGGTAGACAAGCTTCCGTCATGTCCGGTGTTCATTGCCTGCAGCATGTCCAGCGCTTCTTCTCCACGCACCTCGCCGACGACGATCCTGTCAGGACGCATTCTTAGAGAAGCCTTGATCAGGTCTCTGATCGTAATCTCATTAGCCTCTTTAGAATTGGCCTTTTTGGTCTCCATACGCACAAGATTCGGGACATTCTTAATCTGCAGCTCTGCAGAATCTTCTATTGTTATGACACGTTCCCAAGGCGGAATAAAGTTAGAAAGTGCATTTAAAAATGTTGTCTTACCGCTTCCTGTACCTCCGGCAACAAATATATTATGACGTGATCTTACTGCCTTCTCCAGGAAATCGGCTGCTTCCGGTGTCACAGATCCATAGCTTAACAGCTTTTCAATCGTCATCGGATCCTTTGGGAAACGACGAATCGTAACCGTAACACCACTCAATGCTACAGGCGGAAACACAACATGCACACGAGAGCCATCCTCCAATCTCGCATCTACGACCGGATTACTTGCATCAACCGTCCTGTCCATAGCACTGACAAATTTCTGTACAATCCTGATCAAATCCTCTTCACTCTCAAAATGCTCATCCATCTTTTCCAGCTTACCGGATTTTTCAATAAAGATGTTATCATAACCATTGATCATAACTTCCGTGATATTTGTATCCGTAATAATCTTACCTAAAATGCCAAGCCCTTCCACGGACTCGTTTATTGTATACTTTAAGGAGTTCTTATCCTTAAAAGACATTCCTTGGTAATAACGATACAACTCCGTATCATTCTCCTGCGCCCAGCCAATTCTCTCCTGCAACTTCTGGTCAACCAGAAGATTGAATTCCTCATCCGTATATTCCCTTAATCGACTTGCTTCCTGTACACTTCGTTTTAAAGCAGTAACTTCCTGCATAAAATAATCATTGCCCATATCAGTCTCAACCCCATCTTTTATCTTTTGCTCCAAACAGCCTCAAGATCAATGGCATCACTCTGCACCATGCTCTGCACCAGATCCTTGATCTTTAAGTTGCCATAATGGTGGAACATACCAACCACTGGCAGACCGTTCGTATTCATAAAAGGTTTATTTCTCTCCGCAAAATTCTGTAATATGAATATTTTGCCACTCTGTATATCAACAATATTCTGCTCTAAAAAAGAATTTACTTTAAACTCAGCACATTCATCATTGCGGACAACCAGTAAGATTCTATCCGCTTCATGCAGTACTGCACTACTCAATGCATCAATACAGCTTCCGGTATCCACAACAATATAATCACAGACATTACAGGTACGCACCTTTCTCAGGACATCCAATAACTCTTTCTCGTCAACGTCTTTATAATCTACAATTCGGCTAAAGCCTTCCAAATACATTATTCCATCTTCATTTTCCTTAATTAGACCTTTTATTTTTAATTCAAGATTGGTGCTGCCATTCAGAGCTGCCACCAATTCCGTAATTCCCTCTTCTTTAACAGGAAATTTTAATACAGAACTGTTGATCTGTTCCGTAGTGAGAAAAAGAACGCGTTTTTTCTCCTTGTGCAGTCGTTCAGCAACAGCCATTGCCACTGCCGTTTTCCCACATCCGCCAACAGGAGAATACACCGCCATCATCTTTGCTATATTTCCACTATAAAATGATATGACATCATTGCCGGCAAACTCTGAGAAATTACGGATAATTTCCTTATATATATTACTGATCCGCTGATATTTCTTTATTTTGGTTATATCATCATAAAGTCCGGTATTTTGCGTAACATCGGACACCAACGCTATCGGCATGATTTGATCCGAAAAATGGATTTTCTCTTCTGAAATATCCGGATCAAACAATACGATCTGGCAGGCATTTTCCTCAATTGCCCTGCGCAGACTTTCACCATTTGTAAATACCGATAAAGTAAGCTCCTCATACTGCTGAAGTACGCCGGAGACACGTTCGGCATAATCCCTATTCTTATCTGCAACCGCCATTCTAATATTCATTATCATACCGCCTGTTCTTTTAATATAAATATTTAGATTTTTCCTAAAGCCCTATTCTTTTACCCTTTTTCAAAAAGTTTCTATAGCTTTAATATTTTATTTGCCCATATACGCCATTTATCATCAACGCCTGAATATTAACCGCAAATTTTTTAATAGTCGTAATACGACTATTAAATTATAGTCGAATTATGACTATTTTGCAATAGTCGTGTCAAGACTTTTTATAATTAAATAAAATTATTGGAGATAATTATGATATTCGAAAACATAAGAAATTTAAGAGAAGACCATGATAAAAAGCAACAGGAATTAGCTGATTATCTTAATATAAAGCAAACTACCTACTCAAAATATGAGCTTGGTAAAATAAATATCCCCATAGATGTCTTTATTAAACTGGCTGACTACTATGGGGTAAGTATTGATTATATCGTCGGAAGAAATACAGAAACGAAAGACAAGTAAAAAGCCATCCGGCACATTTTTAAGCTGTGTCAGATGGCTTCCATGACATCTTTTTATTCTACATACAATAGGTTTCCACTAATTCAATAATTTCCTGATTGGTAGGTATTCTGTTATCATCCGTTATTGCCTTAATATCATTACCAATATGCACAAACCCCTTTTTCTTGACATAATATTTTACATCCTTTTCAAATTGTTGAGTAGGTATGACTGTGTACATTTATTATTTTTCCTCTTTACTCCATTTGTCAATGTTTGTAAATAAATCTTCTAAAGACCTCTTCGGAGTCTTGCCTTCACGCATACTCTTTATTTCCTTACAGGATTGTATGATGGATTCCGAAATCGTACAGGGTCTTGTCTGGTTTATTTCTGCGTTCATTGCCTGTTCCTCCTTTTCTGTCAGTTTTCTTTTATCTCGATTCTTAAGCATATTATACCACCTTACTGCATTCCTTCATAGATAGTATAATGCTCATCAAACGAAAAAATTATTTTATCTTAAAACAATTTCTTCCTTCTCTTCTTTCCTCCGCCGCCATTGGTGCCATCATTATCCTTGTCGTTATTACGGGATGCCCGGAAACGCTCCGCCGCATTTAATGAATCTTCGGTCTTCTGATCAAATTGCTTTAACAAATCCTTCGCCTCATGGGAAAGCTTCGTAGGAACCTGTATCACCAGAGTCACATAATGATCTCCCCGGCTCTTAGGATCACGCAGAGAAGGTACGCCTTTGCCACGCAGCCGGATCCTTGTATCGGTTGCCGTTCCCGGCTTTACTTCATAGACTACCGGTCCATCTACCGTATCAATGATGATCTCCCCGCCCAGACAGGCTACTGCAAATGACATAGGCACTGTTGAAAAGATATCCCGATCCTGCCTCTGGAATACCGGATGTCTGGAAACTACTGCCTCCACCAGCACATCACCGCGTGGACCGCCATTCTGTCCCGGCTCACCCAGTCCCGTCATACGCTTGCACTGTCCATTATCCACACCGGCGGGAAATTCCACCGAATATTTTTTACGAATAGAAACATATCCTGTTCCCCGGCAGTCAGTACATTTTTCCTTGATCACTTTACCTGTTCCGCCGCAATCCGGACAGGTCTGTACATTTCTGACCGTACCGAAAAATGACTGCTGTGTAAATACCACCTGTCCCTTACCGCCGCACTTTGCGCAGGTCTCAGGATTTGTACCCGGCTTTGCGCCGCTTCCCTTACAGGTAGGACAGGGATCCTTAACATTGATTTCGATTTCCTTTGTGACGCCAAAAACAGCTTCCTCAAAGGTCATATTTACTCGGGTACGGAGGTTGGCTCCCTTCATCGGACCATTGCTTCTGCCACGGCTTCTGCCGCCGCCAAACAGATCGCCAAAAATATCCCCAAAGATATCAGAAAAATCAGCCCCGGAGAAATCAAATCCGCCAAAGCCGCCTGCTCCGCCGCCTTCAAATGCTGCATGGCCAAACTGATCGTACTGTCTTCTCTTTTCCGCATCACTAAGAACAGCATAAGCCTCTGATGCCTCTTTAAACTTTACTTCCGCTTCCTGATCTCCCGGATTCATATCCGGATGATATTTTTTGGCAAGACTCCTGTATGCCTTTTTAATAGCCGCATCATCAGCGTTTTTATCTACACCAAGAACCTCATAATAATCTCTTTTTTCTGCCACCGTTTGTCTTCTCCCTTTATCCTATCTTACATTATATGATGATAAAGCAGATTATGTCCGGCATAATGCTCGTCAGAACATTATGCCCGGACAGATTCCACAGTTTTATATCTCTTTGAAGTCCCCATCTATGATATCATCTGCACCGCCATCACCGCCGCTGCTGCTGCCTGCTCCGGAAGCGCCGCCCATACCGGACATATCAGGTCCTGCGGCACCGGAAGCCTGTGCATTCTCATACATCTTAGTAAACAGCGCCTGGGAGCTTGCCATCATCTTCTCCTGTGCAGCCTTGATCTCTGCCACCTGAGATTCGCTGAGTTCCTGATCCTTCGTGCTCTCTAACAGGCTCTTCAATGCATTTAAGTCTGCTTCTACATTTGCTTTCTCTCCTGCATCTACCTTATCACCGACGTCATTAAGCGCCTTCTCTACCTGGAATACCATGGAATCAGCATCATTTCTGGTATCTACAGCTTCTTTACGCTTCTTATCCTGCGCCTCGTACTCTGCAGCTTCCTTTACTGCCTTATCAATATCTTCATCAGACATATTGGAGCCCGCCGTGATGGTGATATGCTGCTCTTTGCCTGTTCCAAGATCCTTTGCGGATACATTTACAATACCATTGGCATCGATATCGAAGGTAACCTCGATCTTAGGTATGCCCCTCGGAGCCGGTGCAATACCGTCCAGTCTGAACTGTCCTAACAGCTTATTATCCTTCGCAAACTGTCTCTCACCCTGTACCACTACGATATCAACAGCCGTCTGATTGTCAGAATAAGTTGAGAATACCTGTGAATGCTTTGTGGGGATCGTGGTATTTCTCTCGATCAGTCTGGTAGCCACACCACCTGCTGTCTCAATGGACAGTGACAACGGTGTTACGTCAAGCAGAAGGATCTCGCCTGCACCGGCGTCTCCGGCAAGCTTACCGCCCTGAATGGAAGCGCCGATGGCTACACATTCATCCGGATTCAATGTCTTACTGGGCTCATGTCCTGTCAGCTGTTTAACCTTCTCCTGAACAGCAGGCACACGGGTAGAGCCGCCTACCAACAGCACCTTGCCAAGCTCGGAAGCATTTACGCCTGCATCCTTCAATGCATTCTGGACAGGAACTGCCGTTCTCTCGATCAGATCGTGAACCAGCTCTTCAAATTTTGCTCTGGTCAGGTTCATATCAAAATGCTTCGGTCCGTCAGATGTTGCTGTAATAAACGGAAGATTGATATTGGTTGTTGTAGAAGCGGACAGCTCCTTCTTTGCCTTCTCAGCTGCTTCCTTCAATCTCTGAAGCGCCATCTTATCATTGGAAAGGTCAACACCCTCCGCCTTTTTAAACTCCTCTAACATCCAGTCTGTGATCCTCTGGTCAAAATCATCACCGCCAAGTCTGTTATCACCGCTGGTAGCCAATACCTCGATAACACCCTCGCCAATCTCAATGATGGATACATCAAAAGTACCGCCGCCGAGGTCATATACCATGATCTTCTGTTCTTTTTCATTGTCCAGACCATAAGCCAATGCTGCCGCCGTCGGCTCGTTGATGATACGCTTTACATCAAGACCCGCAATTTTACCGGCATCCTTGGTTGCCTGTCTCTGGGCATCATTAAAATACAGAAGGCGCGCGGACGACACCGTCTG
>DLOP01000041.1:806-4861 GCA_002478505.1 Lachnospiraceae bacterium UBA7481 | reverse complement strand
AAATCGTTTTCTCCGCGTTAGTCACTGCCTGACGCTTTGCCGGCTCACCCACAAGCCTTTCTCCGTTCCTTATAAATGCCACAACAGACGGTGTCGTCCGCGCGCCTTCTGTATTAGCGATTACTGTCGGCTTACCGCCTTCCATAACAGCAACGCATGAATTGGTGGTCCCTAAATCAATACCGATAATCTTTCCCATAATCATTGCCTCCTATTTGATCATAATATTATTTTTATGTTTTTATTTGTTCAACCGGCTGATTCCTGACTGAAAACAAACCGGATAGATCACTTTATTTCTAAGGAATACTGATCAAATCAGCGTATTCCTAATTCGCTACCTTCACCATACTGTGCCGTACAACGCTGTCCCGATAAGTATAACCCTTCTGCAGTTCCTCAACCACAATATTCTCGCCGAGGCTTTCATCGTCCACATGCATCACCGCATTGTGAAGGTTTGGATCAAATTCCTTACCGACTGCGTCCAGAGGCTTGACTTCCAGCTTTTCCAGCTCCGCCATCAGCTGCTTGTAAGTCATCAGCACGCCCTCCTCAAAGGGTGTCCTTTCCGCGCCTTCTTCCAAGGCTGCCAGCCCCCGTTCAAAATTATCAACCACCGGCAGAAGCTTTTCAATGACGCTCTTGGCGCCGGTTTCAAACATCGCCTGTTTTTCCTTCTCAGTACGCTTACGGTAGTTATCAAACTCTGCCATCTGACGGACTACCTTATCATTTAACTCATTGAGCTGTTCTTTTAATTTATCCTCTTTTTTCTCTGTTTTGATAAAATGGCGCTTCTTTTCTTTTTTATCTTTATGATCTTCTTCGCCGCTCTGATCAGAATCTTCTCCTTCCGAATCGGCATCCGTCCCTTCCGTGTCTTCCTCCAAAGAATCTTTGGATTCCTTGGGATCAGAAGATTCTTTGGATTTCCCATCTTCTACAGACGCTTCCTCCACTGCGGAATCCTCTGTATCTTTTTCATCCGGCGTTACCGCTTCCGCATTTTTTTCCTCAGCCGTCTCCATCGTTTCCTGTTCCTTATCTTTCTTCGGTTGTTCTTTCTCCCTGCCTGCCATATCTATCTTCCTTTCTATTTCATGCTTTTTCATGCTTTATCTTTCCCATAGATATTTTCCAGTTCCGTCATCATCGTCCGCAGCGTACCGACCACCTTTTCATAATCCATACGTTTCGGTCCGACTACTGCGATGCTTCCCTTCATCCCCTGCCCAAGATCATAAGTTGCTGTCACGACGCTGCAGTCTTTCATGGACTGGAGCGGCGATTCTTCACCGATATAAACCTGAATGCCTGTATCACTCTCTTCTTCTATACTTTTTGCCGCCAGTTTTGCCAGCATCTCCTTTTCCTCAAAAGCTGTAATCAATTCACTCGCTTTTTGATGATCCGCCAGTTCCGGATATTTTAAAATATTATTGGCGCCGCTTGTATAGATCTGAAGATCTTCATCTGCCCTGATAGCTTCTGCTACCGCATCGATCACTTCCCCTATGATATCACTATGAATCCCTGCCTGCTGCTTCAATGTAGAGATCATTGCAAGATTGATCTCGTCTATGGATAATCCGTTGAGGTTCGTATTCAGCAAAATGTTTAATTTCAGGATCGTTTCATCATTCAACGGTTCCGTCACCTGTATGATATTATTCTTGATGACATTGCCCTCTACCACGATCACTGCCAGGATCTGATTGCTGTCCACCTTGGAAAGCTGGATAAACTTAAGCTTATTGCGCTGATACTGGGGTGCGGAAACGACACTTGCATAGTTAGTATTGGTCGCCAGCAGCTTCGCTACGTTTTTTAATACACGATCCATCTTGCCTTCTGTTTCGACAAGCATTCCTTTCAGTTCAGAAATCTCACGATCTTTCTCTTCCATGATCGTATCGACATAAAGCCTATATGCCTTATCCGTAGGAATCCTGCCGGCAGAGGTGTGGGGCTGGATGATATATCCCAATTCCTCCAGATCTGACATTTCATTACGGATCGTGGCAGAACTCAGGTTCAGGTCTGTATATTTGGAAATCGTCCTGCTGCCCACCGGTTCTCCGGTTTCAAGATAATTGCGGATCACTGCATAAAGAATCTTTATTTTCCGATCATCTAAATCCATTGCAGCTCTCCCTTCTATCATCATTGCCTCTTTCCGCTTCTAAAACCCTATCTTACTTAATCAGCTTCCTGTTATCTTGTGTTTGTTAGCACTCATTTAATTAGAGTGCTAATATCTCTATATCCTAAAATAACACTACCTTTATTCATTGTCAACATTATTTTGCTCATTTTTTAGATAATTTTTTCAAAATAACTGAATTTTTATTCCAATCTTTCCCATCAGCATTGTTTTGCGCCATAAGTCAAAGATTTGATTTTGTTGATTAATCTTTGTATTATCTATATAATAATTAAAGAATTCAAAAGTGGGGGACCTACCTAAGATGAAAAAAGAGCGGATCACATTTCTTGACGGGTTAAAGGGATTTGCATGCCTTGGCGTATTTACACACCACTTTTTTCTTTCGTTTTTTCCGGCAAGCTATTTTGGCACGGAAGCAGCCGTTATGACAGCATCCGGATTCGACGCCGCGCTGTCGGTAGAGCCCTATTCCTTTTTTGTCAACGGAAATTTCTGGGTATGTCTGTTTCTAGTGGTTTCGGCTTTTTTAGTTAGCAATAAAATATTTCAGTTGAGAACATCCTATGAAGCTTTTCAGTGCGGACAAATGCCAATATTTGACACCTTATCAACGACCTTATTAAAAAGGTATCTCCGACTTATGATCCCGGCTGCCTTGATCGGTATATTCAGCTATTTTCTGACAGACCTGTTAACGCTTACCGGTCTGAATTATTTAGGAAAAGTCAATGCCCATTCTTTTCCTTCTTTTCTGTATCACGCTGTTGTCCATATGTGGATTTTTGTGGACTCCTCAGTACAGGGACCCTTCTGGATGCTTCATTACCTGCTTTTCGGCTCTTACCTCGCGATATTGATTACACTTGCAACCCCATTAAAAAACAGATTGGCTCTCCCGATTCATCTGTTTTTAACTGTCGCTCTCGGCATTTTAAACCATTATTACGCGGGTATCGTCCTTGGCGTAACGATCTGCTACCTGTATCATTACGGAAGTTCCCTGCGGAAACTTACACAAAATAAAATATTACGGGGCACCGTGGGAACCTTCCTGCTGCTGTCGGGTTTATTTCTCGGAGCATATCCTTCCTACGTCAAACCGGACAATATCTATCGTATTTTTAATGCTTACGCTTTTCGCGACCCCGATGCCTATGAACTGATACACAGCCTCGCTGCCGCCTGCCTGCTGGCGTCCTTTTTCCTGTTAAAAGGGCTGGCTGATCTCTTTTCTACAAAACCATTTTTATTTCTGGGAAAGCTTTCTTTCAGTATTTTTCTGGTACATAGCATTCTTTTAGAACATCTGGGATATTTTATCATGCATAAAACGAACGACTTGATCGGCAATTATTCCTTGGCGGGAATCCTGACCTATCTGATATTATTCTGCCTGTTAATTCCCCTGTCTTTTGCATGCTACAGTACAATAGAACGATTTGGAAACTGGGTATGCGGAAAACTTTTCAGCAGAGAACAAGTCTCTGCCCCAACAAAATAAAAGAAGCAGACCTATTTGGTCTGCCTCCCATTTTATCATTGACATCTCAATTTTCCTATGATCAGATCGCAAAAGAGCCTGTCTCTTTTTTATTAAATACACAGTATGCCATTCTATCCTGTGGTTTAATATAAAGCTCCAAAGATTTCAGGTCTGCGGCTTTTTTCTTCATATCCTTTGTCCAAAGCTTTTCCGCTAAAGCAATCAGATCCGCCTCATTATATGTCTCATTCTGATACTGAATATAGGTATTCTGAACAATTGCTGCTTTTTTCGGCTCCGCCTTCTTAACCGCAGGTTTTACCGCCGGTTTTGCTGCCGGTTTTGCTGCTGCCTTTTTCGGTTCTTCTTTCTTAACCGCAGGTTTTGCTGCTGCCTTCTTCG
>DLOP01000041.1:511-661 GCA_002478505.1 Lachnospiraceae bacterium UBA7481 | reverse complement strand
TTAACCGCAGGTTTTTCTGCCGGTTTTACAGCTTTCGCTTCTTCCGCTTTCACAGCCGCAGACTTTACTGCCGCTGCCGGAGTCTGGATTCTCTTACTTGCAGCGGTCACCTTCCCGGTAATAATCAACGTATCGTCCGCCGGTCTCTTC
>DLOP01000041.1:232-379 GCA_002478505.1 Lachnospiraceae bacterium UBA7481 | reverse complement strand
TGCTCTTTACATTCTTTGACGCTTCTCCTTTACGGATCGACGCAGCGATTTCTGCCGCACTAGGCGCCGTTTTCTGCTGTTTGGGCACCGTCTTTTTTTGTACAGTCCCTATTACAGCCAAGGGCTCTTCTTCCGGTTTGGAGGTAA
>DLOP01000041.1:0-132 GCA_002478505.1 Lachnospiraceae bacterium UBA7481 | reverse complement strand
AAATTAACCCATTATCTAATAATAATACCCTAAAACCCACAAAAAGTCAAATATTTTGAGATATAAAATAAATAAGCACCACCGCTCCCAGTACGATCCGGTACCATCCAAACACTTTAAAATCATGCTTTT
>DLOP01000006.1:19933-32261 GCA_002478505.1 Lachnospiraceae bacterium UBA7481 | reverse complement strand
TGCAAAAGAGAAAGTAAAGAACCCCACATTGGGCATCAGGATGATATCGGGCAGAATTTCCTTAACGATCCTGTCATTGGCGATCCCATGATCCTTATCTGAGAAGGGAACTTCCCTGTAAAATATGGAATAGTCGATCATCCTGATCTCATTCATGGCATTTTCCAGTTTTTCCGCAGTAATGAGCATCTTGTCTATGGAGTTGATCAGGTCGCTGCCGTTTAAGATAGGACAGAATGTTGTAATTCTGCCGTAAGTCAGCTTGTTGATCATGGAAAACATATTGTTGATCTCAAATTCCACACGCAGTCTCGGATCTCTCAGGCGCTTTTCCATTTCTTCTTTTGTAATGGTTTTTTCCTTATACTGTTCCGCCAGAAAAGCAGGATAATTGGCATCATATTCGTTTTTAGAAGTTTCCTTCTTTCCTTTATAGATCTGCTTCAGCCACTCATAGATCGTGTAGATATGTCTGGAATGGCAGATATCCAGATGGGCGCACAGATCATAAAGTTCTTTGACGCGGTCTTCCCCAACAAAGGAGGTATCCATGAATCCAAAATTCAGAAACATTTCCAGGATCGGTGTCAGCGTGCTTTCATCTTCCACCGCTTTGATAAATACCTTATAATATATCTCATAAAAATCAGCAGAGATCTTCTTTCGGAGCGCATAGGTCTCTTTGTCGGTAGATAACAAGTCAGGCAGGTTAAAATATTTTTTGATCCTCTCGCTAAGTTCATCAATTTCCGTATTCTGATAACCGGCATATTCCAGAATGTGGGAAAGACAGTCTTCTTCTAAGACATTCATTTCTATCCGCCTGACTGATCCGTCCGCGGTAAGCGTATTCCTGCTTTCTCCACTGTAATCATATTCCTCATATTCCTTAATGCGTCTGCGGATCAGGCGGCTGTTGTAGATCTGGAATTTTTCCGCGGATTGCGTGATCTGGCCAAGCGCCTCCGTAATCGGTTCAATATCATATTTTTTTGCATACATTTCGATAGAAAGGTCAAAATACAGCCTATAAAGATCCAGTTCGTTTTCACTGAGCAGAATATCCATATTATAAGAAAGATAGCTTTCCAATTCGTTGATACCCAGCGAAAATCTTCGCATCTGTGCGGCGGCTTCCATAATTACGCCCACCGTAAGGCTGTCGTCCTTCTCCATAAGCTGCAGATACTCCTGCATATATTTCCTTACAATACTGATGCTGTTATTGACTTCCCATTTTTCCGCCTTATGCTGCATCACCAGCGGTTTAAACAGTTCCATCTTGGAAAAATTCTGAGTTTCAATTTTATATTTTTCACAATAGATCTTATAATCGTAATATAGGTTTTCCACCAAAGTATGGAACTCGTTGGCTTTTTCAAACAGTTCCGTATAAAGTTTCAACAGATTGTGCCGCTGTATCACGGCGGCGCGCAGAAAGATATTGCGGATCTTCTCCTTGCCCGAAAGCGTCCGCTTGAGATTTTCGGAAGTTTCGCAGTTTATAGCAACCAGTGATGTGTCTTCGAGGGCAATATAATCGCACAGATAGATATCTCTTTCCAGAAAACCGATGATGGAATTCTTTTCCAGACGGATCTCCGAAAACTCCATTTTCTGTAATACGCTTCCCTGCTGGATCAGATACCAGCATTTTACTTTATCGTTCTTTCTTGCTATGACCATGTCATGTTCAAATTCTAGGATTTCCATATGCGCTCCTCATGACCGGTGCTTCCGGACATAAAAACTATCGTTTATTTTTGATTCTCAAAAAAGTTATCAATAAATTTTTTGATTTTCTCTTCCGGCATTGTCTTTAACAGATATCCCTCCGGCTTTAAGGACATAACTTTTTCTACGCTTTCGCGGTCCTTTATTCCGGTGAGGAAAATTACCGGAATATCTGCGGTTGATTCTTCTGAGCGTATCATTTCCAAAGTCTGCCTTCCGTCACAGACGGGCATTTCATAATCGAGCAGGATCAGATCCGGTTTATTGATCACGATACTCTGAATGGCGGATACGCTGGAGCTGGCTTCAAGCATATTGTAATCTTCACCCAGCAATTGAATTATATTCTTACGTAAAAATTCCGAATCATCAACAATAAGAACCCGTTTCTTCTGTTCCTCCCATTCCTTATTTTCCTTCTCAATATATTGGTTAACAATATCCATTGCATTCTGATGGTTAATGGAATCCTCGCTTTCTTCGCTTAAGGAGTCCGCAGTAGTAGCACAAAATGCAAAATATCCTGCTCCCGCATTAAATAACAGACTACAGGAGGGTTGCGCGTGTTCAAAAGAATCAAGAAGCTGCTCGTGAGTCAGCAGATTTTCCTGTTCCAATTCAAAAAATTCCAGAGACAGAAAACTTTCCCTTACCCGTTCTATAAACTGCCTGGTAATATATCGGCTGACATTGATTGCCATAGCGTCTATTTTATAATAATTTATATTGAGTATTCCGCTCATTATTTTCAGCAAAAGCTGTTCTTCATAGACGAGGATCACTTCCCATTTTTGATTTTCCTGCCCCCGGTAAATAAATCGGTAGCATACAACTTTCCCGAAATCCTGTCCGTCATACTGCTCGCTGATCATTTTTGCCTTCAAATGAAAAATTTCTTGGGAAACCTGAAGGATCGTGCGCTCTATGGCTTCCTGTAAGCCTTCTTTCGGAATATCCGCCCATTTGCTGTTCGTTTTCCCACAGATTGCCATATCTTCCGTCAGTGTATGGGAAATTACCCAGCCAATGCATACGCCAAGAAAATGCCCCACGGTCTCTGCAGAAAATTCCGTTTCTTCCAATTCTTTTTCCAGCGCCGGCAGCGTCTTATCTTTAAAATTATCATGCAGACGTTTATGTATATCAAATTCTGCATAACCGATGGACTTCATATACTGTTCTTCGCGCTCAAAATGCTCTAAAGAATGGTTTTTTAAGTATTTAACAGCTTCCCGGCACAGCCATTCATGCTTATCGCCATCTTGGCTGAGACGCAGTAATTTATTTATCGTGGAAAAAAGTAATTTATGATCTTTGTCGATCATATCAATTCCCAATTTGTAATCGTCATTCCATGTTATCTGCCTCACACCAGTCCTCCTCTGCTGTATTGCGTGATGTCTAAATGTCTCATAACCTTAACTATATCATATTTTATAAAATTTGCCTATCTTTAATTAAATTTTACTTTTTTGCCATTATATATCTTTCAATTTTTACTATTTAAAATTTATGGCATTGTTGTATTTCTTAGAATTTATGCTATACTGAATAGTGTGAAAAATATATCTAAGGCAGCATGGGGATTAGTAAAGTATTTCAAAAGCAAAAACATGATTTGAGAAAGGGGCAGGCATGGCAGCAAAAAGAGGATTAGGTCAGGGTTTAGACGGACTGATCAAAAATAAACCGGGGACGGCGGCGCCGAAGGAATCTGCAGTAAAAGGCGCTGCGGTCATGATCGATATCAACAAGATAGAGAGAAACAAGGAGCAGCCCAGAAAAAAATTTGATGAAGAGGCACTGGAGGAACTTGCAGAGTCCATTAAACAGCATGGCGTGTTGCAGCCGCTGCTTGTGCAGGATCGGAAGGATCATTATGAGATCATTGCAGGCGAGCGCAGATGGCGTGCGTCGAAGAAGGCAGGACTGAAAGAAGTTCCTGTTATTATTAAGAATATGACAGAGCAGGAGATCGTAGAGATCTCCCTGATTGAGAATATCCAGCGTGAAGATCTGGATCCCATTGAGGAAGCGCTGGCATTCCGCCGCCTGAAGCAGGAATTTAAGATGACGGATGATGAAGTTGCAAGCAAAGTATCCAAGAGCCGTGCCGCAGTGACCAATTCCATGCGTCTGTTGAAGCTTTCCCCGAAGGTACAGCAGATGGTTATGGACGATATGATCACGACCGGACATGCCCGTGCGCTTCTGATGATCACGGATCCGGACAAGCAGCATCAGCTTGCAATGGATGTATTTGACAAGAAGCTTTCCGTCCGTGAAGTAGAGAAGTTGGTGAAAAATCTGACAAAGCCGGAGAAAGAAAAGAAGGGAAAGAAGAAGGAAGACTTAGAACAGTATAAGGTTCACTTTGATGAATATGCCGACAGGCTTGCGGAAAAGCATGGAGTGAAAGTGGCAGTATCCTTAAAGGATAAGAATACCGGTAAGCTGGAGATTGATTTCTATAGTAATGAGGAATTTGAAAAGTTCTATGAATTGTTGATGAAATCGACGGACTGATGTTTGAAAAATAAGCTGAAAAGGGCTGTTGATGCAGCCCTTTTCATGAATATTGTGTATATGCATAGCACGAAAGTGTATTAAAATTCACAGGGCACAGAAAGGCATAGGTATTAATTTATGAAAAAATTAGCATTTATTTTTGTTATGGTTCTTTTGTGTGGGTGTACGTTACAGGAAAATCATGAAGAAGATGCTGACGGAAATCATGTAATAGTCAGTGAAAATAAGCCGAACGACACGGTTTCAGAAAATGTGGTATCAGATAATGAAATTACACCGGAAACTGTGATGACGGATGATACGGAAGATATGGAAGATATTTTTCCTAAAAGGTATTATGCAGTATTAGCAAGTCAGAAATCGACATGGTCATTAGACGAACGGTGCGAGCAATATTATGAAGAACTGGGAGGCTCCTGGCTAAGTTATTATGATTCCTATATGAACGTACTTGACAGGGATTCTGAGATCATTGATTTCTCAGCATATGCAACCACGAGGAGAAACATGTTGTTGGAAAAATATGCTTCTCTGGCAGAAGCTCTGAGAGATCCGTCGCTGGATGCAGAAATGGAAGCAGAAATGGAAGCTATCAGGACGGCATATGGTGTGGATGATGAAACCATAGGAAGTTATGTGGGTAGTTACATGCAGCGTGCGGACACCTGTGTTTATAGTTTTGTCAGAAAATGCATGATAGGGGAATTGGAACAAAATACACCTTATAGGGATTTCTATTTGAAGACATGTCTTTATAATGGATATTTTGGCTACACCTTTGATTCGCAGACCGGGGAGAGGCTGGCATTGACAGATATTGTAACGGATCAGGAACAGCTGCCTGAGCTGATCATGCAATCTTTGGAAGAAACCTATCAGGAAACATTTCCGGAAGGATCAGAGAGTATGATCGCAGAACTGTTGCAGAACGGTGAGCTTGCATGGTCTCTGGGATATCAGGGAATCACCTTCTATATACAGTCAGGACAGATCGGCATTGATGATATCCGTATTTATCAGGCGCCAATTCTTTTTGCGGCAGAACCGGATCTGTTTGTGGAAAAATATTGCGATATTCCGGAATATTATGCAATGCAATATGACTTTATGGAAGGGGTAGTTGCGGATACTGATAATGATGGTAAAGCAGAGCGGATCGATATGGGCAATTGGGATAATGTTGCAGACAAATTTAAGTATATATGGCTTAACAATAATGAGCGTCTTAACCTGATATCCGGAAGAAACGGAGATATGTTCCTATACCTTACTGCAGATGGCGAGTTGGACTATACGGGAGAAGCAGCCATTTATGATCTGTCAGGGGAAGAGCCAGCCTATATTTATACGGACAGTGGATTGATTGAACGAAATGGGCTGATAGATCCTGCCTGTGTAATTAACAGGCTATACGACGAGCAGATGCTTTTTGTAGGAGGTGGGTTTGCCGGCGCATATCATATATCGGATATCAGTGAAACCGGTATTCCGGAAGAAAGTACCCATACAAATACATGGTTTTACAGTAGATGGAATTTACTGTATCAGGTTGAAAATCCCATAGAAGGAAGAATTATAAATTTGGATGGAGAGGATCAGGGAGAAAGCATTACCCTGACAGAAGGTATGCGGGTCATGGCTTTTAGGACAGATCTGCATTCGTATATTGATTTTATCTTAGAAGATGGACGGCTTTGCCGACTGACAGTAGATGAAGGGGATTATGTCTGTTGTTATGAGGGTCAGCCATTGTCAAAGTATTTTGATATTATGTACACAGATAGCTATCTAACATATGGCCAGGAATAACGATTCCTGTAGTGAAAATAGGATTCATCAGAGGAGGCATTACCTAATGAAAAGAACATTAGTGATTATTATGAGTTTCATACTTGCGGTGGGTTTACCAGCTTGCGGTCAGGATGCGGAAAGTACCAGTGAATTAGAACAGCAAACCGGGGAGGCAGGGGACAGGGACTTAACCCCGCAGATGGAAGGATCAGAGGCAGGGGACAGCGAATCAGAACAACCGGGTGAAGAAGAGACGGAGAATGACGAAACAGAACAGCAGGGTGAAGAAGCAGAGACAGAGAATGACGAAACAGAACAACTGATTGAAGATGCAGAGATATCTGGGAAATGCGGAGATCAATTAATATGGTATTACAAAAATGAAGTTTTATACATTACAGGTACGGGAGATATGCTTGACTATGATTATTATGGAGAGTCTAATGAAATGGACGGTTCCATTGATATATATGGCACTACTGCACCATGGGATAATTTGTGTGCGAGGATAGAGGAGGTCGTTATTGATGAGGGCGTAACAAGCATAGGTGACTGGGCATTTGGTGAATGCAGTAATTTAACGGAGATCACCATACCGGGTTCCGTAACAAGCATAGGCGATTGGGCATTTAGTGAATGCAGTAATTTAACGGAGATCACCATACCGGGTTCTGTAACAAGCATAGGCGCGAGGGCATTCAGTGATTGCAGTAGTTTAACGGAAATCACGATACCTGAAGGTGTAACAAGTATAGGCAGCGCTGCATTTTTGGGATGTAGTAGTTTAACGGAGATCATTATACCTGAAGGCGTAACAAGTATAGGCATGAATGCATTTCGGGGATGCAGTAGTTTAACGGAGATCACGATACCGGATTCCATGACAAGCATAGACGGCTGGACATTTTGGGAATGCAGCAGTTTAACGGAGATCACGATACCGGATTCCGTGACAAGTATAGGCTGTGGTGCATTTTCGGAATGTAGCAGTTTAAGGGAGATTACGATACCGGATTCCGTAACAAACATAGTTAATGAGGATCGTTGGGGTAGAAACATAAATTTAAATATATTTGGCTCTTGCAGTGATTTAACAGTTTATTATTCCGGCAATAACCTTGATGAATATATTAACAGTTATCAAGATGAGTGGAACAGCAATCATATAACATGGATCAAGCAATAAGTAATACATTCTTAATAAAGATATTTTACACAAAAAACCTGTCTGTTTTTAGAAAAACAGACAGGTTTTTGTGTAACTTAACATCACGGCATTGATCGAGACCGGATGCTATTTTAAGTAAAATTTATAACCAGTTAAAGAAAAAAAGAATTATAAAAAATTTGCTTTTTTAGATATATTATGATATACTCCATTAACATACTAATATGATAGGTAAATAGGAAATAAAAGGATAAATTATTAGGCTAACCAGGAGGAAGTTATGGCAAGAGGAATTGAAACAAAGTGTCTGCATCTGGAGGAAGAAGAGGGAGTAAGCCAAAATTATGGGGCAATCAGTTATCCCATTTTTCAGACGGCAACCTATGCGCATCCCGGCGTAGGGAAAAGCACCGGTTATGATTATAGCAGATTACAGAACCCTACAAGGGAACATTTGGAAAAAGTGGTAGCTTCCTTGGAAAATGGAACAGATGCCCTAGCGCTTACAACAGGTATGGCGGCCATTTCTTTGATGATGGAGCTGTTCCGGCCGGGAGATCATCTGATTGTGGATGCGGATCTTTATGGGGGCAGCATCCGGCTTTTTAACAACGTATCGAAGAAAAACGGAATTACATTTTCAAGTATTGACTGTTATAAAGAGGATGTGGAAAGTTATATCAACGAAAACACAAAGGCTGTTTATATAGAAACGCCGACGAATCCCATGATGAATGTGACGGATATAGAGGAGCTGGGAAGGTTAGCAAAGAAACATCATTTATTGCTGATTGTTGACAATACCTTCCTTTCCCCATATTTTCAGAACCCGTTGGATTTAGGAGCGGATATTGTTGTACATAGCGGGACGAAATATCTTGGCGGCCACAATGACACGCTGGCAGGTTTTTTGGTCACCAACAGGGAGGATATCGGTGAGAAGTTCCGGTTTCTCATTAAGACAACAGGAGCAGGACTTGCGCCTTTTGACAGCTGGCTGATCCTGCGCGGAATAAAAACACTGGGAATCCGTATGGAAAAATCACAGCAGAATGCTATAACGATTGCAAATTGGTTAAAGGAGCAAAAGGCGGTATCAAAGGTAATCTATCCGGGGCTTCCCACGCATCCGGGTCATGAAATTATGAAAAAGCAGGCAAGAGGATTTGGGGCTATGATCACATTCCAGCTGGAAAGTAAAGAGTTTGCGCTGGCTGTTTTAGAAAAGGTCCGCATGATCAAGTTTGCGGAAAGCCTCGGAGGTGTTGAAACGCTGATTACTTATCCGACAACACAGACACATGCAGACGTCCCGAAGGAAATCCGTGAGAGAAATGGGATTACGGAAAGTACCTTGAGACTTTCTGTTGGAATCGAAGATGTAAAAGATTTACTGGATGAGCTGGAAGCAGTTTTTGAAGAGATAGAAGGGGACAGATTGAAAAATCTTTGATTTTTCAATCGCAATTTGTGCCTGCGGCCCAAATCGCAAGTTATAGAAAGGTATGGTTATTAATATGGCTGAGAAAAATCTTGATTTTGATAAGATCATAAACAGAAGGAATACAAGAAGTTTGAAATATGATTTCGCCGGGAGGCGCGGTATGCCGGAGGATGTGCTGCCGCTTTGGGTGGCTGATATGGATTTTGAGACATCCTCTTATATTGAGGATGCCCTGATGGAACGGGTTAAGCATGGTATCTTTGGTTACAGCGAAGTGCAGACCCCTTATTTTGAAATTGTAAGGGATTGGATGAAGAAACGCCATAACTGGGAGATCCAGGAAAAATGGCTGGTGAAAACACCCGGAGTTGTCTTTGCACTGGCTATGGCGGTAAGGGCATATACAGAGCCGGGAGATAGCGTGCTGCTCCAATTACCGGTATATTATCCATTTTCAGAGGTGATTGAAGATAATGGAAGAAAGGTAGTAAGCAGCACTCTGTATCTGGGAGAGGATAACCGCTATCATATAGATTTTGAAGATTTTGAGCAAAAAATCGTAGAGGAACAGATCAAGCTGTTTTTCCTGTGTAATCCCCATAATCCGGTGGGAAGGGTTTGGAGTGAAGAGGAACTGACGAGGTTAGGCGATATCTGTTTGAAATATCATGTCATTGTTGTCAGCGATGAAATTCATCAGGACTTTGTATTTAAAGGTAAACATTTGGTGTTTGCAAATCTGAAAAAGGAATATGAGGATATCAGCATCACCTGTACTTCGCCGAGTAAAACATTTAACCTGGCAAGTATGCTGTTGTCAAACATTTTTATTCCAAACCATGAATTAAAACATAAATTCCGCAGAGAAATGGATGCGGCGGGCATCAGTCAGCTTAGCGTTATGGGGCTTGTTGCCTGTGAGGCCGCCTATAGCAAAGGAGAAGAATGGTATCAGGCGATGCTTTCCTATGTGGCGGATAACATAGAATTTACAAGAATGTTTGTAGAAGAAAATTTGCAGGACGTTCGCATGATTGAACATGAGGGAACCTATCTTGTGTGGCTTGATTTCAGGGGAACCGGATTTGAAGTGGATGAAATTGAGAGACGGATCATACATAGGGCAGGATTATGGCTTGACAGTGGTAAAATCTTTGGGGAGTGCGGCAGGGGTTTCCAGAGAATCAATACAGCATGTCCAAGAAGTGTTCTGTCAGAGGCATTGGAGCGGATAAAAGAGGCATTTCAGGGATAGAGAGATAGGGAAGGGTATGATAGAGAATGTTACATATTGAAAGTGATGAAGTAAAAAATCATATACTGGATGGAAATTTTGGACTGGAGAAGGAAAGCTTAAGAATATTAAAGGATGGCACATTGTCCCATACCCTTCATCCATTTCCGGATGATGAGCATATTGTAAAAGATTTTTGTGAAAACCAGACGGAAATCAATACTTCGGTGCATACCAGCGCGAAGGAAGCAATTGAGGAACTGGAATTTCATAACAGGCGTATCTATGAAGGATTAAAAAGCCTGCCGGAAAGGGAATACCTGTGGCCCTTTTCCAATCCCCCTTATATTGAGAAGGAAAGCGACATACCGGTTGCGGTTTTTGGCGGTATCGAGGTATCAAAAACGGCATACAGGGAATATTTGTCTGCAAAATATGGGCGGTATAAAATGACATTTTCCGGCATCCATGTAAACTATTCTTTTTCTGAGGAATTGCTGAAAGCAGATTTTAAGCTGCGGACAGGGATGGATTATCAGGAATACAAGAACCGGTTTTATCTTATGCTTGCACAAAAGATGGCGGCGTATGGCTGGGTGCTTGTAGCAGTGACTGCGGCAAGTCCGATTTTGGATAGTTCCTTCGTAGAAAAAGGCATTTGTGATGGAGATGTGTTCACGGGGATGGCATCAGTCAGATGCGGTGAAATGGGATATTGGAACGAGTTTGCACCCATTTTTGATTATCATGATATTTCCTCATATGCAGATAGTATCCAGAAATATGTGGATATGAAATTATTGAAGGCAGCTTCTGAACTTTATTACCCCATCCGGCTGAAACCGGCCGGGGAAAATACACTGGAATCCTTACGGAAAACAGGAGTCAATCATATAGAACTGCGCATGTTTGACTTAAATCCCCTTGTAGATGCCGGTGTGGAAGAAAAGGATGTGATTTTTGCCCAGCTTTTAATGGTGTGGCTTGCATCAACGCCGAACCAGCCGTTTAGCGAGAAGGATCAGATCCAGGCGGTACAGAATTTTAAAAATGCCGCCCGTTATGATTTAAAGACAGTTAATATCCTGAGCCCGGATGGAAAAACCTATTCCGTAGCCCATGCGGCGCTAAAAGTAATTGACATGATGAAAGCTTTTTTTGACGAAATCGGGTTAAATGTAAATGAGGTCCTACAGTTTGAATATGAAAAATTCATGGATGCGGAAAATAGATACGCGTGGAAAATCAGAAAACAATTCGGAAACGGATTTGTGAAAAAAGCTCTGGAGCTTGTCAAGGAAAGGCAGGGAAAATAAATGTGTGAATTGTTTGGAGTAAGCTCCCAAAGAAAGCTGGAATTAAATGAGCTGCTTTGGGAATTTTTCTCACACGGCGTCAATCATCCGAATGGATGGGGCATGGCATTTTTTTATGGAAATGCGGTATCTCTGGAAAAACAGCCCGAAAGCTCGCATAAAAGCGTTTATTTGAAACAGCGGCTGCAATCCAAGGTAGAAGCGGATAATATGATTGCACATATACGGCTAGCCACAAGAGGAAATATCACTTATGAGAATTCCCATCCTTTTGTGATGAGGGACAATAGTGACAGGACGTGGACATTGGCACATAATGGGACAATCTTTGACTGTGATCTGCTAAATCCCTTTGCACATGTTCAGCAGGGACAGACAGACAGCGAGAGGATTCTTTCCTATATTGTCAGCCAAGTGAATGAAGCAATAGAAAAGAAAAAAGAATTGTCACAGCAGGAAAGATTTGAACTGGTAGATAAAGTTATCTGCGAAATAACGCCGGAAAATAAAGTAAACCTTTTATTGTATGATGGAGACCTGATGTATGTGCATACGAATTATAAAAACAGTTTATACAGCCGTCAAAAAAGTGGGGCGGTTATAATCTCTACCACACCGCTTGACCATCATGTATGGGAAAGCGTGCCGATGAACACGCTGATTGCTTATCAGGATGGGAAACTGGTATTGATAGGTCAAAATCATAAAAATGAATTTTTTGAAACGGAAGAAAAAATGAGACTGCTGTTTTTGGATTTTGCCAATTTATAGTTTCAATTTACTGCCAAAAAAGAAAATCTATTATTTTAACTATGAAAATCTATTGACAAGATAAATAGAAAAAAGTACAATATAAAAATAACCTATAAAACCGATTGGTAAATAGGAGAAAATATCAGATCAATTATATGATAGGAGATAATTATTATGAGTCAGATCAAAGAAAGTGCGCTGGAGTTAATCGGAGGAACTCCGATACTGAAACTGAATGGATATGCGAAGAAAGCAGGCGTAACAGACGCCACAATCCTTGCGAAGCTGGAGTATTTCAATCCGGCAGGTTCTGTAAAGGACCGTATTGCATTGGCAATGATTGAAGATGCGGAAAAGAA
>DLOP01000006.1:19453-19923 GCA_002478505.1 Lachnospiraceae bacterium UBA7481 | reverse complement strand
ATTGAGCCTACCAGCGGAAATACCGGAATCGGTCTTGCGGCTGTTGCAGCGGCAAAGGGATATAGGGCAATCCTTACCCTGCCGGATACCATGAGCGTTGAGAGAAGAAATCTCTTAAAGGCGTATGGTGCAGAGCTGGTGCTCACAGAAGGAGCCAAGGGAATGAAGGGAGCAATTGCAAAGGCAGAAGAACTTTCCAAAGAAATAGATGGAGCTGTTATCTTAGGACAGTTTGTAAATCCGGCAAATCCGGCAGTACATAAGGCAACAACAGGTCCGGAAATCTGGGAGCAGACAGAAGGAAAGGTTGACATTTTTGTTGCCGGTGTAGGAACGGGCGGAACCATTACAGGTGTTGGCGAATACTTAAAGGAAAAGAATCCGAATGTGAAAATTGTGGCAGTTGAGCCGGCAGGAAGTCCCGTTTTGTCAAAGGGAACTCCGGGAGCACATAAGATTCAGGGAATCGG
>DLOP01000006.1:0-19407 GCA_002478505.1 Lachnospiraceae bacterium UBA7481 | reverse complement strand
AATGAGGATGCATTTGCAGAGGGTAAGGCATTTGCAGTCAGTGAAGGAATCCTTGTTGGGATCTCTTCCGGCGCGGCGCTTAAGGCAGCAGTGATATTGGCGAATAGACCGGAAAATAAAGGAAAGACAATTGTAGCATTGCTTCCTGACTCAGGAGACAGATATTTGTCTACTCCATTGTTTAACAATAATTAAAAGATCAATAAACTGCTGGTTTTATACAAGGCTGTCGCAATTCGCTCGCGTGACAGCCTTTTCATCTTTCATATGCAAAAGCAGCCGGTAAAATTGTGCCTGCGGCATAACACTAAAGTGCATTAAAGTTTGCAGGTTACGGAAAGGCAAGGTTATTATGAGCGGTAAGAAGACTGTGGTTGTAGGTATGTCCGGTGGAGTGGATTCATCGGTGGCTGCTTATTTATTAAAGAAGCAAGGATATCGTGTCATCGGTGTGACAATGCAGATTTGGCAGGAAGGGCAGCAGGAGAAGGATTTAGAAGGCGGATGCTGTGGATGGAGTGCCGTGGAAGACGCAAGAAGGGTGGCACAGGTATTAGATATTCCCTATTATGTCATAAATTTTAAGCAGGACTTCAAACGATTTGTGATTGATTATTTTATTAAGGAATATCAGGCAGGACGTACGCCCAATCCTTGTATTGCCTGTAATCGTTATGTTAAATGGGAATCTTTGTTAAAGCGCAGCATGGAAATCGGAGCTGATTATATTGCAACAGGTCATTATGCCAAAATACGTCGTGGAGACAATGGACGTTATGCTATTGAAAAATCCGCGACAAACAGGAAAGATCAGAGTTATGCCTTATATAATCTGACACAGGAACAGCTGGCGAGAACGCTGATGCCAATCGGAGAATATGAAAAGAACAGAGTGCGGGAAATTGCAGAACAAGCGGGACTGCCGGTAGCACATAAACCGGATAGTATGGAGATCTGTTTTGTGCCGGATGGTGATTACGCATCTTATATAGAGACAACTGCAGGAGTAAAATCCGAGCCGGGTAATTTTGTGGATATGGAGGGGCAGGTGCTGGGCAGACATCGGGGAATCATTCATTATACGGTAGGACAACGTAAAGGATTGAACTTAGCATTAGGGTATCCGGCATATGTGGTCAGGATTAAACCGGAAACGAATGAAGTTGTAATCGGACACCTGAAAGATAATCTGTCCGAAAAGGTATATATATCTCAGATAAACTATATGTCAGAGGCAAATTTCTCAGAACATAAGACATATCTTGGTAAGATACGCTATAACCACAAAGGGGCTTACTGTACGGTGCGGCAGGTGGAAGAGGATCTATATGAGTGCATTTTTGCAGAGCCACAGAGAGGGGTAACACCGGGACAGGCACTGGTATTGTATGATGGCAGTCTGGTGGCAGGAGGCGGAACGATCCTGCATCATGTTGAATGATGAAATAAGAAGAAAGAAGGAGTATCTTTATGAAGAAATTAATTTATCTGGATAATGCTGCGACTACGCAGGTAAGCGAAGAAGTGTTAAATGAAATGCTTCCTTTTTTCCGGCAGACCTACTGTAATCCATCTGCCATATACAGTTTTGCAGGAGAGGGGAAGAAGGCAGTTGACCTCGCAAGAGAGAAGACAGCTGAGTTAATTGGCGCGAAAATGGAAGAAATCTATTTTACCGGCGGGGGAAGCGAGTCTGATAACTGGGCATTAAAAGCTGCCGCAGAGGCTTATTCTTCCAAGGGAAAACATATCATAACCAGCAAAATAGAGCATCATGCCATTTTGCATACCTGTGAGTATCTGGAAAAGCAGGGTTATGAGATCACTTATCTTGATGTAGATGAGGAAGGAAAAATATCACTGGAAGAATTAAAGACCGCTATTCGCTCGGATACCATTTTAATATCAGTCATGATGGCAAACAATGAGATAGGAACCATAGAGCCGATTGCGGAGATCGGAAAGATCGCACATGAGAACGGTGTACTCTTCCATACGGACGCGGTACAGGCTTATGGACATATTCCAATCCATGTGGATGATATGAATATAGATATGCTTTCTGCCAGCGGACACAAATTCTATGGTCCAAAAGGAGTCGGGATTCTGTATATCCGGAAAGGGGTAAAAATCCGTTCTTTTATCCATGGTGGTGCACAGGAACGAAACAGAAGGGCAGGGACTTTAAACGTACCAGGAATCGTAGGCTTTGGAAAGGCGGCAGAGATTGCCGGAAAAAAGATGGAAGAAAGAACTGCAAAGGAGATCGTATTGAGGGATCATCTGATAGAAAGGATTTTATCGGAAATTCCTTATATCAGGCTGAACGGGCATAGAACTGACAGGCTGCCTAATAACGTGAACTTCTGTTTCCGCTTCATTGAAGGGGAATCTTTGCTGATTTTATTGGATCAGCTGGGCGTATGCGCCTCCAGCGGTTCGGCATGTACTTCCGGTTCATTGGATCCTTCCCATGTGCTTCTTGCGATCGGGCTTCCCCATGAGATTGCCCATGGTTCCTTAAGGATTACCCTGTCGGAGGAAAACACATTTGAGGAGATCGATTTTGTAGCGGATGAGCTTAAAAAGATTGTGGAGAGGCTGCGGGGCATGTCTCCACTGTATGAAGATTTTATAAAAGACAAGTAGTAGTTATATTTACGGATCAGTTATCTATAACAGCAGAATGGAGAGAAAGAATGTATAGTGAAAAAGTAATGGATCATTTTAATCATCCAAGAAATGTAGGAGAAATAGAAAATCCCAGCGGCGTAGGTACCGTTGGAAATGCGAAATGCGGCGATATTATGCGGATGTATCTTGATATCGATGAACAGGGAATTATCAGGGATGTTAAATTTAAGACATTTGGATGCGGTGCGGCAGTAGCAACCAGCAGTATGGCTACGGAACTGGTAAAAGGAAAAACCGTTCAGGAGGCCTTAACGGTTACAAATAAGGCGGTGATGGAAGCATTGGACGGACTTCCTCCTGTAAAGGTTCATTGTTCGCTGCTGGCGGAGGAAGCAATTCATGCGGCGCTGTGGGATTATGCACAGAAAAACCATATTGTGATTGAGGGTCTGGAAGAACCGGTAAATGATATAGCGGAAAAAGCAGAGGATGAGGATTACTGATATTAATTATTCATAATCAAATGTTTTCAGAAATGCCTTTGCCCTATCCGTAACAGGCTGTTTGAAAAAGTCTTTGGGCTGATTGCTTTCTTCTACAATTTCTCCATTATCCAGAAATAGGATACGGTCTGCAATGGCTTTTGCAAAAGCCATCTCATGGGTTACGATCAGCATGGTACTGCCTGCCCTGGCAAGTGAAAGGACAACTTCCAGCACCTCCCGTACCATTTCCGGGTCCAGTGCGGCAGTAATTTCATCCAGAAGTAGGATTTCCGGATGCATGCATAGCGCCCGGACAATGGCAACACGCTGCTTTTGTCCTCCGGACAGCTGACGGGGATAGTCATCTCTTCGGTCTGCAAGACCAACTTTCGTCAAAAGTTCCAATGCTTCTTTTTCTGCTTCGGCGCGGTTTCTTTTTTGCACTTTTAACGGCGCCAAAAGAATGTTTTCCAGTATCGTTTTATGGGGAAATAAATCATAACTCTGGAAAACCATTCCTATTTTTTGCCGCATTTTGGAGATATTTTTATTCTCTTTCCGAACCGGTTCGTTGTCCAGCAGGACCTCGCCGCCCTGAATATCTTCCAATGCATTGATACAACGGAGAAGGGTGCTTTTCCCACAACCGGAAGGACCGATAATAACGACGACTTCTCCCTTATTGACTTCAAGATTAAAATCCTTCAGTATCACCTGATCGCCATATGTTTTATGAAGATGATTAATTTTTAAAAGCGCCTGTTCCATGTCTATGCCCACCTTTTCTCAAGATATCCGGCCAGCTTGCTGATTGGCCAGCAGATCAAAAAATATAATAGAAAAACAACTGCAAATACACCAAATACCGCATTTGGGGAGGTTCTTCGATTTGCTTCAATAATCTGTTGCGCAACTTTTAATACTTCTACAATTCCGATCATCATAACAAGGCTTGTTGTTTTGATCATTCTGGTAATCAGATTGATGGAAAGCGGGATCAGCCGACGAACCGCCTGTGGCAGGATGACATACAGATAGGTCATGGGCTGCGTCATCCCCAGCGCCTGTGCGCTTTCATACTGAATCTTCGGGATGCTGATGAGCGCGCCACGCACCAGATCACCCATTTCAGCCACGCCCCAAAAACTAAATACAATAATGGCGGAGTATTCTGCGGAAAGATTCCAGCCAAACACCCTTGTCGTACCAAAATAGACGACAAACAAAAGTACCATCTGCGGCATGATTCGGACAATTTCCAAATAGAGGCGCAAAATCATTTTCAGGATTTTGTTTTTTGATGTCATTAACATTCCCATCACAAGTCCCAGTGCAATACTGATGGCAACGGAGATCAGACTGATCCGGACAGCAACCCAGAGGCCTTCCAGCAGCCTCAGAAAGTTCGTTCCTTTGAAAAGAACATCAATTCCCAAATTCGGCATGGCGCAGCCTCCTTTCTATAATGCTGCCCAATATGGACACGGGAAGCAGCATAATCAGATAAAAGATGACAAGCAGAGTTAAACATTCGATGGTTTTCGCATACATACCGATAAGGTCTTTTGCAGTGAACATCAGATCCATCAGGCTGATGGTGGAAAATACGCTGGTCTCTTTCAGCAGAAAAATTACATTGGCAAGAAGTCCCGGTACGCTGGAAGAAACTGCCTGGGGTAAGATGACATAGCGAAATGTTTGTAGTCCATTCATGCCAAGACTTTGAGCGCTTGCCGACTGGATGGGTGCTATATTTTCCAGACCGCTTCGGAAGGTCTCTGTCATATAGGCACCGCCCAAAAGACCGAGACCGAGACTTCCGCAGAGCTGTGCAGAAATGCGGATTCCGATTTTAGGGAGTGCAAAATATAAAAAGAATAATTGTACCAAAAGGGGAGTGTTTCGGAACAACTCGATATAGATACCTGTTATCTGACGCAGAACCGGTACTTTCAGATGAGTGATTACTGCACAAAGTACCCCGATCATAAACGCCAGAAGAACGCCCTGCCACCCGGTTTTCAGTGTGAGCAGAAGGGCATCCTTATAAAGCGGCAGATATGATATCATTGTATCCCAATCCATTGTTTACCTCCCGTAATATTCCTATCTTCTGTGATCAAGTCTTTTTGCTGCAAGCATTCCCAGACCCTGCATCAATTGTACAATAACTACAATAAAAATTAAAGTAATTAACATAATTTTCGTATTGTAACGGTAATAACCGTAGCGAATGGCAATATCACCAAGTCCGCCTCCGCCAACCACACCGGCCATAGCAGAATATCCTAGAACTGTTCCCAAAACAATCGTTACACCCACAAGCAGGGATGTTCTCGCTTCTCCAATAAGTACTTTAAAAATGATCATTCTTTTTCTGGCTCCCATGCTGATTGCTGCTTCAATCACTCCTTGATTGACTTCTTTTAAAGAGGATTCTACCATGCGCCCGATCAGTGGAGCAGCGGCAAAGGTCAAAGGAACAATGGTTGCCGTAGCGCCATAGCTTTTCCCTACGATCAATTTTGTAAGCGGAATTAGCAAAATCAAAAGAATTAAAAAGGGAATGCTTCTGGTAATATTGATTATAATATCTAAAATACGATAAATAATCTTATTTGGTGCAATTCCATCTTTATCTGTTAAAGTTAGTACAATCCCAAGCGGGAGACCGATGATATATCCGAAAAAAGTAGAAAGCAAAGTCATATATAGTGTATCACGTATTCCTTCTAAAAGCATTTCTAACATTGCCTTATCCAACATAATCAGTTTCCTCCTCTGTTTCTTTGATCATAAGCAGGCGTTTTGCCGCTTTTGACTTGGGATTTTTTAAAATTTCCTCAGCGCTTCCGCATTCTTGCAGACTGCCTTTGTGGAGTACTGCCATCTGTGTACAAATTTCCTGAATAACTTTCATTTCATGGGTGATGATAACAATGGTAATTCCCATAGTATCATGAATTTCTTTCAGTAAATTCAGAATGATTTTTGTTGTCTCCGGATCAAGGGCGCTGGTGGCTTCATCACAAAGAAGAATATCAGGATCGTTTGCCAGCACTCTGGCGATAGCAACCCGCTGTTTTTGTCCTCCCGAAAGCTGGGAGGGATATGCTTTTGCTTTATCTTCCAACCCTACCTGTTTCAGCAGTTGCAGCGCCTTTTCCTTTCGTTGCTTTACAGGGATTCCCCGGATCTCCAGTGGAAAACAGACATTCTCCAAGACAGTTTGCTGTTCCAGTAAGTTGAAATGTTGGAAGATCATACCAATTTTTTGTCGGCGGATCCTTAGCTGTTCTTTGCTGAGGGTCAGAAGATCCTCGCCGTTTATAATGACGGTTCCTGAATCAGGCTTTTCCAATAGATTCAGACATCTGACCAAAGTACTTTTTCCTGCACCGGATAAGCCGATGATACCGAAAATTTCATTTTGAGGTATCGAGAGAGATATTTCTTTTAATGCTTCCACAGTTCCGTTTTTTGCGGAATAGGTTTTAGAAAGTTTTTGAACTTCTATGTATGCCGTTTCCATAAGTTATTTTCCTTTTCGTTAATAAATAGAAAGCGGGCAGCGGCATATATATCCGCTACCCGCTGTTTCATTAGTCTTCGAAGGGGACAACCGCTCCATCGTAGGTATCAATAATATATTGTTTGATTTCCTCAGAATTTAAAACATCAACAAGAGCTTGAATGCCTTCGTTATTTTCGTTTCCTTCCTTGACAACCAAAACATTCACATATGTCTGGGCTGCGGCTGAATCGCTGGTTTCATAGGCTACAGCGTCATGTGCAACGGAGAAACCGGCTGCCAGTGCATAATTTCCATTCAAAACAACGAATGCGACTTCATCTGTAACTCTGGAAACCTGAGCTGCTTCCAGTTCCTGAATCGTAATATTATAAGGATTATCTACGATATCCTTCACAGTGGCTGTAAGTCCAGCGCCATCGACAAGCGTGATGATTCCGTTATCCTGTAACAGAAGAAGCGCTCTTGCCTCATTGGTGGTATCGTTAGGAACGGCAATGACATCGCCGTCAGCAATCTCGCTAAGCGTTGCTTTAGTTCCCGGGTAGATGCCGAAAGGTTCATAGTGAATTCCGCTTACTGCTACAAGGGAGGTGCCGTTTTCTGCATTAAAATCATCAAGATAAGGAATGTGCTGGAAGTAGTTTGCGTCAATTTCACCGCTATCGACTACCAGGTTGGGCTGTATATAATCTTCAAACTCTGTAACATCCAGTGTCCAACCTTGTGAAGCCAGCAGTTTTGCAGCCTCAGCAAGAATTTCTGCATGGGGTGTGGGTGAAGCGGCGATCGTAATGGTGCCTTTTTCCGTTACATCTGTAATCACGTCTGTAGCTGCGCTTGCAGAGTTTACTACACCGCCTTCTACAACCAGAGTGTCTTCATAATCTTTACCGTAGGTATCCAACAGGGTTGCTTCATAATCTGCGTGGAAGAAATTTTCTTCACCAAGCGTCTTAATTTCATCATTCAGCCAGTTTGAAGATGCTGTGATTGTTATTNNTGATTACCAGTCTGGATGACATGGCTTTCATTTCCTTTGGTAACTGCGGGGGCAATGGTGTCAGCGCTGCCAAGGGAAGGGATTCCGACTACGAAACCGGGATTTTCAATGGCAAAGGCAATGACTTCCGTATTATCATTTGCCCAAGCTGCGCCATTGCCGTTCTCCAAAGCAGTTTTTGCTTCTGCGTAAGCATCGTATTTCTGCAGTCTGATATCAGGATAATTCTTTTCCAAATAGGTTTCTGCGGTAGTGCCGGAAATAACAATCACAGCATCTTCAGCACCAATGTCATCCAGACTGGTAATCACTGCATTTTCGGGAGAAACAATTCCCAGTGCCACATTCATGTAGGGCAGTGCGAAATCTACTTCCTGTGCGCGTTCTTCCGTTACTGTAAAGTTTGCCAGGATGATATCGACTTTGCCGGTCTGGAGATACTCAATACGATTGGCAGCTTCTGTAGATACATAATTCACTTCGACTCCAAGATCCTCTCCGATACGGTTGGCAAAATAAACATCATAGCCTTGGTATTCACCGTTTTCATCCACATAGCCGAAGGGGCTCTTGTCAGAGAATACGCCAATGTTGATTGTACCGCTTTCTATAATCTCATCTACAGTTCTATAAACTGTGTCCGGATTCCCTGTGGCATTGCCGCCTGTGGATTGATTGGAAGTGCAGCCTGCCAGTACAGATATCAAAAGCGTCAGTATCAGGACGGCGGTTCCTAACCGCTTAAATAAAGTTAAAGTGTTTTTCTTTTTCATAATATAGGTCCTCTTCTTTCATATTTAATTTATTTTATTTCACAAGTAATGATTTGCTTCAAAATTTGAGCATAAAAAAACGGGAATCTTATAAGCTCCCGGACAAATGGCTATATGGCGTTTCATAATGAAATATCATGTATCGGTGCAACACAGGAAAGATGTATGCACCTGGCCATATAAATATGCCCGGGAGGTTAACATCCGACAACAACACATGATAGCAGCAGTAGAATGATTTGTTCTATACATAGCATTTTCTCCTTTCCTTTAAGGATTGCTCAAATTCGATAAGCATATAATACACATATTCACCTATCATGTCAATAGGTAAAATAAAAATATTTAAATTATTTTTCTTTCCCGTTGATTTATCCTATTACCTTGCAGTAAAATAGGAGAAAGACAGGGGGTGCCGGAATGATTTCAACAAAAGGTCGATATGCCATTCGGTTTATGATGGATCTGGCGGAGCAATCACAGGATAAGACTGTTCCGTTGGAGGAAACTGCTGCAAGGCAGGATATTTCCAAAAAATATCTGGAAATGATCGTTAAAATTCTTGTAAAAGGAAAACTTGTAAAGGGAATCAGCGGAAAAGGCGGCGGATACCGTCTGACGCGTAAACCGGAAGAATATACTGTAGGTGAGATTCTGGAGCTGACGGAAGGAACGCTGGCTGTAGTTGCATGTCTAAATGAAGAGGCAGAACAGTGTCCGAGGGAATCTATTTGCAAAACATTACCCATGTGGAGAAAATTTGACCATCTCGTGCGTGATTATTTCTTCCATATAACAATAGCAGATCTCGTAAACGGAAAGGTCTGAATGTATTATTTTAATGTATAAAGGTACGCATTACCTGTTTTTCCGATGCGGTCGATGAGTTTAAGGTCATAAAGAATATGTAATAATGTACTGGCAGTCTGTAGAGGTATTTTACAGAGGACAGAAACATCCTTGGATGTAAATTTTTCCGGCAGATCCTCCGGCAGAAAACGCAGAAAATCTTCCTGGGTGTCAATCCGCCATTCTTCCACCAGCGACGTAGGTATCTTGTCCGTTTTCGTAGAACCCTTTTTTTTATCTTTTGACCATCCGTCTAAGATACGGTATTCTTCTATATCAAGAAAAATCAAGATAAAGTGAAGATGTTCGTTGGAAAGATATGGTTTGATCCTATATAATTCCGGTATGATATTATAGATCTTTCCCTTTTTCGGGCATTTTCTCGGAGGACGGATCTCCCCTGTCTCAGGGTCCACCCAGCGAAGATATTTGATATGGGGAATGGGATAAACAACAGTTACTTCATAATCTTGTAAAAAATAATCCAACTTTGCCCGCATCGTATAAAAATGTCTTGTCTGGATCTCTATGATTTCGCCTTCCTTACAGATATCCGCTATAAAATTTCCAATCCTGATCTCGTGATATCTTTCTTCGGGAGCGTAGTAATATTTTAAGACGGCATGAACCGTCTTTTCCCCTAATGTACCAATCCCGCGAAGACCCTGTTGCCTGCCGATGATCTTATCACATGCTTTTTTAAATAATACTTCATCCATAGAGATCTATATTTCCCCTGATCAGTTTTCTTTTTTTTTACGCTTTTGTGAACTCAACCAACATGTTCTCAACTGTTTCTTCTCTGTCATTCCGCGTTTATTTTCTATAATATATCAATTTTTTTCAGTTATTACAAGTTGTCTGTGGATAGTCTTTTGGTTGACATTATCACGGCAGACCGTTATACTTAGGATTGATCAGATCCTTTTGGGTCAATTCCTTAGTAAGGCAGGTGGGCTGCATGAATATGAATGAACTGATGGAACAGAAAGCTGTCACAAAATATCGGCTTTCTCAAAACAGTGGCGTGCCATATACCACGATCTGCGATATTTGCAATGGAAAGACAAAGATTGAAAATTGTTCTGTAAAGACAGTTTATAAAATTGCAGGAGCGCTTGGAGTGTCCATGGAATCTCTGTTGGATTTTACATCTGAAGGGCGGAGCAGCTTTGAACTTTATAAGAGTAGCGTATGCCATCGTGTAAAGGAAATGGGTGACATTGATTTTATTATAGATACACTGGAACAGGACGATATTAGGATGTACTACCAGCGGGGATGGTACAGGGAATGTCTGTATCTGCTGGCAATGCTGGATTATATCAGCCGTATGAACAGTGTCCCGGTTTGTACAAATTATGATGACATACGCTGTTGTAAATTAAAGGAGCCGCTGTATCCTTCCGGCATATTGACAGCAGCCTTAGTCTCCGGCAGCGATGTACCAAAAACAAAGGCGTTGCAGGAGGCGATCCCTGAGTTTTTGCGGTTTAATATTGTGGAGAATGAGGTGCGTAATGTTGTTTGAAGGAACAGGCGTATTCACAAAAGAGAACCTTGATACCATGCTGAAAGAGTTGGCAAAGGAATATAAGAGACAAAATGGCATGGCAGTTCCTGCGGAGATCATCTTGATTGGCGGAGCTGCTGTCCTTGTGGGTTATGGATTTCGTGAAATGACAACGGATGTGGATGCGGTGATTCATGCTTCCTCAGCCATGAAGGAGGCTGCAGGCAGAGTTGGCGACAAATACAATCTTCCTCACAGATGGCTGAATTCTGATTTTATGCGTACGGACTCCTATTCACCGAAGCTGGAGCAGTTTTCTGTTTATTATCGGACTTTTTCAAATGTTCTTCAGATCCGCACAATATCAGCGGAATATCTAATAGCCATGAAGTTGCGTTCCGGCAGAAAATATAAAAATGACCTTTCAGACATTATCGGGATTTTGGCAGAACATGAGAATAGGGAGAATCCGATTTCCAAAGATAAAATTGACATGGCAGTGTGTAATCTTTATGGAAGCTGGGACGGGTTCCCGGAGGATTCCATTTCTTTTATTAATGATGCACTGGAGAGGGGTAATTATGAAGCTGTTTATGCAGCGGTCATGAAGGAAGAAAGAAATTCCAAGGATATGCTGGTTCAGTTTGAAGAAAAATATCCGGGTGTCACTACACAGTCCAATGTGAATGAAATTCTTGCGTCCTTGAAAGCAAAGAAGCATTAAAATAGATGTTCCGGATTCTTTTAGCATATTCCTTGCAAATGAAGTCAAAAGAGGTTAATGATTACACTTTATTGCTTCAGCTTTCAAAGGAACTTCAAGTATTCATTATAAAAAAGCTTGTTTCGTATGAAATGAGCTTTTTTATTCTTTTATAAAACTACAGTGGTAGTGTATTGACAAAAGAAAAGTGTAATGCTAACATATATACACTACTACAGTAGTGTAAAAGGAGAGACGTTATGGAAGTAAAACTTTTTGATTCAGAATTGAAAGTAATGGATGTTCTCTGGAGAGAAGGCGATGCGACGGCAAAGCATATTTCCGATGTATTGAAAGAAGAAGTCGGATGGAATATGAACACTACATATACCCTGATTAAAAGGTGCATAAAAAAAGGAGCGATCGAACGTCGGGAACCTAATTTTATGTGTCATGCTTTGATTCCAAAGGAGACTGTGCAGGAGGCGGAGACGAATGAACTGATCAATAAGATATACGACGGTTCGGCGGACAAGTTATTTGCCGCGCTGCTTGGACGCAAGAAGCTGACGGCGGAACAGATCGATAAATTAAGACAGATCGTGGGGGAACTGGAATAGATCAGATCAAGGTATGAGAGGTTTTATCAGTAGTTTGTTGGGTTAATACGGAGGATAGATATGAGTCTTTTGCAAATGAGTTTTTCCGGTGCGGTGATGATCGTAGCGATATTGCTTATTCGGATGGCGGCAATTAATAAGCTGCCTAAAATGGTGTTTGTGGTGCTTTGGGAAATAGCCTTCTTACGGCTGCTGATTCCGATATCCGTGCCTTCCGTATTCAGCGCGTATTCCATGATAAGAGAAAACCACATTACACAGGAGGTCTTTACGGAGGGCGCAGTCAGTTATCTGATTCCCGAAGCGCAGGAGATACAGTTTGCGGTACCTGCTCTGATTCCGGAAACGCAGGAGGTGCAGTCTGCGGTACCTGCTCTGATTCCGGAAACGCAGGAGATACAGTCTGCGGTACCTGCTCTGATTCCGGAAACGCAGGAGATACAGTCTGCGGTATCTGCTCTGATTTCCGAAACCCAGGAAATTCAGTCTGCAGTATCTGCTAATGTGATAGAAGAGGTACAGCATGACATGTCTGCAACCCCGGCGGAGGCAGTCCTTCCGTTATGGAAGGTTTTGTGGATAGCCGGGATGATCATATGCGCTCTTTTCTTCTTAATAACATATCTTAGATGTTATCGGGAATTTAGGATGTCTTTACCTGTCAGCAATGTATTTGCGGAGAAATGGCTGAAAGAGCATCAGATAAAACGCGGTATCAGGATCAGGCAGTCTGACCGTATTTCCTCACCTTTGACTTATGGCATCTTCCGTCCGGTGATTCTGATGCCAAAGACGACGGACTGGGAAGATATCCAGCGGTTACAATATGTATTGCAGCATGAATATGTACATATCCGCAGGTTTGACATGATCCGTAAATTGGTAGCAGCGCTGGTATTATGTATCCACTGGTTTAACCCGGCGGTCTGGCTTATGTATCTGGTATATAACAGGGATATCGAATTATCCTGCGATGAACGTGTGATACGAAGATTCGGGGAATCTTCAAAACCGTTGTATGCAAAAGCACTGATTGCAATGGAAGAAAAGCGGAACAGCTTGCAGCCATTGAGCAATAGCTTCAGTAAAAATGCCATAGAGGAAAGGATCAAAGCGGTAATGAAAACAAAAAAGGTCACGGTGTGGGCAGCAATCATAAGTATAGCAGTGATCGTCATTATTATCCTGGTATTTGCCACTTCCGCCAATATAGCGGAACATGATGAACAAGAAAACACGAACTTAGCCGGAGAAGATACGACGCCATCTGCCGATAATACAGACAATACCAGTCAAACCGGAGAAGAATCTGCCGACATCGCCAATAGTACTAATAATGCGGACAATACCAGTCAAACCGGAGAAGATTCCGTAATATCTTCCGTCTCTGCCAATACTACAGAGTATTATGTGCCGGATGATAACGGATGGTATGAGGTATCGGGAGAGGACGTCATAGCATTTTTTGATACCATTACAGAAGATATGCTGGATGCCTGTGGTGATGAATACCCTTCAATGGAATCCTATTGGAATGACCCTATTGTTTTATTAAATCGATGGTCAAATGTGCGGTTATATGGGATCAGCGCAAATGGGCAGGATGCAATGCTTCTTTATATAGATGGAGAAAAAATATTAATAAAACGCTCCTTCCGCAATTTATATCAATGGGAACCGGAGTTAAATATGTATGATATTGATAAAGATGGAATGCAGGAAGTGATTATCAGTCTTATAACAATTACCGGAAATCCTATCAACAGATACGGTATGGCAATTTGTGACTATACTGATACATGGAATGTTTATGTATATGAAGATTATTTAAATGATATTGAAGAAGCGATCCAATGGCAGTACGATGAACAGGAAAAAAGCGTATTGTTTATGAATAACGAGAATATTATCCTGACTGATGTAAAGCTGCCTGAATGGACGGAGGAATATCCTTTTGCAGGAAACGTCAAATTTAATGACTATTTTGTTTTTGATGCAATCCTGATGCAGCTTAGAGTAGTGCCGTATATAGAATTGGAACGGTCTTTGCCATATTGGCCAATAGAAATTGTATTTCAAGTCGAATTTAAAAACGGTGATTTTTCGCTTGGAAGCTATTATATCCGGGAATCTCAGCGTGGTCCAAAGGATTCGGACAATACGCCGGATCTGATAGGAACAGAATACACAGGAGAAATTGATGGAATCAGTCTATCGGAATATATAGAAAAATATGTCACATTGACGGATGACATAGAGATCGAAAGATGGGAAATGTTGAACCATAATGGGGAAAATATATTAAGAATACGGGTAGGATATAATCAAGATGATCTTCGCGGAACGATTCAGGGACATAAAGAAGACTATTTTATATTTTTAAATGGAAATGGAGAAGCCGGATATGTATTACAAGTCGGGTATGAAGATAAGCATGTAGGTATGGCATGTGGTTATAGTGCGCATTTTGAAGATGTAACATTTGATGGGAATGATGATCTTCTGATATGTTTGGGCGGCAGCAAAGCTCAGGGCTATTGTGCTTTTATATATGAGAACGGACAGTACAGGTATGAAAAATCATTTGAGAACATTCCCGATTATGAAGTAGATGCACAAAATCATGTGATCAGGGGCAGTAATCCGGACTCTGCTACAGCGCACACGTATTTGACCTTTGAATACCGAAATGGAGAGTTTGTTAAAGTCGAAGTAAAGACGATACAAATTGAATACAGAGATGGAAGACGTGTTGAAGTTGAATACATAAATGGAGTTCCTGTTAGAATTGAAGAAGTTGAATGAACAGAAATAATTCACAATTGATTTCATTTAAAAATTTTAGGACAGGCAGAACAGATCAATAAATTAAGGTAGTTTGTTTGGAGAATACGGAGGATAGATATGAGTCTTTTGCAAATGAGTTTTTCCGGAGCGGTGATAATCGTAGCGATATAGCTTGTTCGGATGGCGGCAATTAATAAGCTGCCTAAAATGGTATTTGTGGTTCTTTGGGAAATCGCCTTTTTACGACTGCTGATTCCGATATCCGTTCCTTCCGTATTCAGCGCGTATTCCATGATAAGAGAAAATCACATTACGCAGGAGGTCTTTACAGAGGGCCCGGTCAGTTATCTGATTCCCGAAGCGCAGGAGATACAATTTTCGGTACCTGCTCTGATTCCGGAAACACAGGAAATACAGTCCGCGGTACCTGCTCTGATTCCGGAAACGCAGGGGGTGCAGTCTGCGGTACCTGCTCTGATTTCCGAAACCCAGGAAATTCAGTCTGCAGTATCTGCTAATGTGATAGAAGCGGTACAGCATGACATGTCTGCAACCCCGGCGGAGGCAGTCCTTCCGGTGGAAGCATCCCTTCCGTTATGGAAGGTTTTGTGGATAGCCGGGATGATCATATGCGCTCTATTCTTCTTGATAACATATCTTAGATGTTATCGGGAATTTAGGATGTCTTTGCCTGTCAGCAATGTATTTGCGGAGGAATGGCTGAAAGAGCATCGGATAAAACGCGGTATCAGGATCAGGCAGTCTGACCGTATCTCCTCGCCGTTGACTTATGGCATCTTCCGTCCGGTGATCCTGATGCCAAAGACAACGGACTGGGAAGATCTCCAGCGGTTACAATACGTTCTGCAACATGAATATGTACATGTCCGCAGGTTTGACATGATCCGTAAGCTTGCGGCAGCGCTGGTATTATGTATTCACTGGTTTAACCCGGCGGTCTGGATCATGTACCTGGTATATAACAGGGATATCGAATTATCCTGCGATGAACGTGTGATACGGGAATTCGGGGAATCGTCAAAACCATTGTATGCAAAAGCATTGATTGCAATGGAAGAAAAGCGGAACAGCTTGCAGCCATTAAGCAATAGTTTCAGCAAAAATGCCATAGAGGAGAGGATCAAGGCGGTCATGAAAACAAAAAAGGTCACAGTATGGGCAGCAATCATAAGTATAGCAGTGATCGTCATCATTATCCTGGTATTTGCCACTTCCGCCAATATAGCGGAACATGATGAACAAATAAGCGCGAATACAACCGGAGAAGATACGACGCTATCTGCTGATTCTGCTAATGATGTTAGTAATGTTAATAATATAGACAACAATGGTCAAATTGGAGAGGACTCGGCGGAAGCGGTTTATCATATTGAAGGTGATGATATCATCAATCTGGAGGAAGCATTTGAATCATACGGGTCAGTTCTTTCGGAGTTGCAAAGGGAGAATACGATAGAAGGAGGTTATGTAGATAATGTCCCCATAGAGCTGCAGGATCTGCTGATATATCGTAATGATGGAATCAATGATGAAAGGGACGAATATTGGAAGGAATACTCGGTTGAGTGGGGGGAGCAAATCATAAAAATCACAGAGGAGAATATGGAAGATTATCCCATTGAGGGTATAATGCAGGATAGGGATAATTTTGATTTCTTTGACGTTACAGATCTGTGGGTTATTGATATTGATGGTGATGGAGAAGATGAATACTTTCATCGTGAAAGTTTTGGCACTAGTGCTGGGTACTCATACTGTTTTCATAAGAATATAGAAGGCGTATGGTCATCAACAGTGGCGAATACTTCGGGGGACGGTATTGATATACTATATTACAAAGATAGGTATTATTTATTTTCCGAAAAATATTTAACATGGTGGAATGATGAGGTAGAATTACCATGGCAAGAGTCTGGTAGTAGATTCAATGATCCATGTTGGAATAACCTGTGGATGGAGCATACACCTGTGAAGTACACTCCTTATGAAATATTTAGCAACGTACAGGATGAATCTATTGATTATCTGGAGGATATCAGCTTTGATTCTATGGAAATTATTTTTAATGATACTGAAAAAGTTGATATTGCGCAAACTGGTTGGAATAAAGGAGCTCCTGATTTAATTACTGATTGTGGCTGGAAAAGGTCATATAATGGCGAACAATATCTGTATGTTTTAACATGGATTTATCAAAGCAGACCTACCTATTTGAATGGCTGGGAGGACAAGCAACTGATCATCCTGCGTCAGACGGAAGATGGGGCATGGGAGATCGTTAAAGTATATTATCTGATGATGATTTATAATTGTTCGTTATATATGGTGAACAATGAGACACAGGATCCGGTAACCGCGGCAGATCCGATAGGAACAGAAAGTTAGATATGGAAAATCAAGTTATCAGGGCTAATGATGGAATAAGTGCTACTGAGGAGGTAGATTATATTTTTGAATACAAGAACGGAGAATTTGTCCTTACGGAAGAAAACATTCATAGAAGGGTGGAATAGGTATTTGATAAATCAGATTTATTATGATATAATAAAGTTGATTTTAGATTTTCATAAAAGGAGCTGATATGCCATATATTAAACGTGAGCTTGAACGCAAGTTTATAGAAATGAACAGTTTTTTTAAAGCTGTGTTGGTAACAGGAGCACGGCAGGTCGGGAAAACAACTATGTTGAAACATCTTGCCGAGAAAACGGAGCGGACTTACGTCACACTGGACGATATTGCCGTACGAGAGCTTGCGCAGAGCGATCCTGCCCTGTTTTTTCAGACGTTTAAGCCGCCGATACTGATTGATGAGGTTCAGCATGCACCGCAGCTGTTTGAACGTATAAAACTGCTGTGCGATCAGACCGAAGATACGGGACTATTCTGGCTTACGGGGTCGCAACATTTCGGAATGATGAAGCACGTCCGTGAATCACTTGCCGGTAGAATTGGCATGCTTGAATTGTACAGTCTTTCACAGCGGGAAAAGAAAGGAATACTGATAGATGAACCGCTTGATTTTTCTTTTCATGGTATGCAATTTCGTCAAGAAAAAATTCCGAAAACCGATGTTACTCAAATATTTGAGCATATCTGGCGTGGCGGTATGCCGCAGGTGATGAGCGCTAATGAGGAAATTCGGCAGGAATATTTTAATTCCTATGTTGATACCTACTTGATGAGAGATATCGTCGAGGTCGGCGGAGTTACGGATTCTTCAAAATTTATGAAGCTGCTGAAAGCGTGTGCCGCCTTGACCGCGCAACAAGTGAACTATAAGACTTTAGCTGATGCTGCTGATATTTCCGAACCTACCGCCAAGGATTGGGTCAGATTGCTGGAGGGGCTTGGGATAGTGTATCTGCTACAGCCGTATTCCAACAACGGGCTGAAACGGCTTGTGAAAACTCCGAAACTATACTTTTGTGATACGGGATTGTGCAGCTTTTTATCAATGTGGCTTACGCGGGATACGTTAATGAACGGAGCTGCAAGCGGTCAATTTTTCGAGAATTATGTTGTCATTGAGCTTTTGAAAAATTACGCTTATGCAAAGTCGAAAGCTAATCTGTATTATTATCGTGATTCCAACGCAAAAGAAATTGATGTCTTTATTGAATTAAATGGATTTGTTCACCCGTTGGAGATAAAAAAATCTGCTTCGCCGAATCGTAAGGAGGTAAATAAGTACTCACTGCTTGACAAGGCATCCATTCCTCGCGGCAATGGTGGAATAGTGTGTATGTGTGAGGAGCTGCTGCCTATTGACGAGAAAAATTCGTTTATCCCAAGCAGACTTATTTGAGGATTGATGTATAAAGATAAAGGAGAATCAACATGAGTGAAAGAAAAGAAAAAGGTCATATTCAAAGCACAGGTAATTTTTTATTCTGCCTGATAATATCGTTGACGCTGAACCTGCCGGGACTGGTTCCCGCAGCGATCGCCTTGATCTTATATCTATGGCTTGGGATTCCGCCATTATGGGTCGTTTTAACTTTGGCAGGCATATGGTTTTTTATCATATTGATACAGTTATTAGTTATCCGGTGGGCAGCGTCCGGACCGTCACAACCGTTGGGAAGCAATAAAAATCCATATTCTTCCGCCGGATATGTACCGGGCGGCAATAAAAATCCGTATTCCTCCCCCGGATATGTACCGGACACCGGTAAAAATCTATCCTCTTCCGCCGGAAATCAAGCGGACGACAATTAAGTTTTTTCCGTAAAATAAGAGTCCTATCAACGATAACTTCCTTTATTATAGGAAAATAATTACATTAGCAAATATTTTATAAAAGAATAGTTGAGGAAAAGATCATTTTATGTCATAATAGATATGAGCGATTGTAAAAATATACAGCTATCTTTTAAATTTAGAGAACCAAAAAAAGTGATCTGTAACATATAATGATGTAAGATACAGTTGCTTAAATAAATAAAAAAGGGAAAGGAGTAAGAAATATGGGTTTGACTAAAGCC
>DLOP01000158.1:153-2890 GCA_002478505.1 Lachnospiraceae bacterium UBA7481 | reverse complement strand
TTTTGGATATTGTATGCGTATTCTTCGATCCGGTCATTGATATCCTCTCTTAAGATCATCTCATCCATGCCGATGATCGCATTAACAGGCGTACGTATCTCATGGGACATATTGGTCAGGAATTCATTCTTTGCCTGAATCCGCATATCTTCCAGTTCCCTGTTATGCTTCAGGATATTGATAAAATTCAATATCGTCCATATGATCGTTATAAATGTATATGTCAGCACGACAATCAGATAGACCTTAAAAGAAGTATATTCCCATGGATGCGCATCCTTGATCAGCAGATAATCCTTCTGCTGAAGCGCCTCTGTCCCATTATTATTCATCACCAGTAATTGAATATGATATGTCCCCGCCGGCAGCCCGCTGATCTGAACCGGTTCCATCGTCCGCTGGCTATAAGTTCTGGGCGCATTATCGATTCCCTCGATATATAGCTGCATCTTAATATCCGAAAGCGTATAATTTCTGATGGACGGCGTAATATAAACATTGTTTACGCTTTCCGGAATGCGGTAAATGTTGTTATTTTCCGTAATTTTTTCATCATCCGCCGTAACCTCTGCAATATCAAATTTATACAACTCCCCTTCCAGGGACCGTTCCTGATCTTTAAAGAAACTTACTCCCTGATTGGTACAGAAATATATCCTGCCATCCTCATCTACATAATTCCATGAATTGGACATCAACGCATCTAAAAGTCCCTCCGTATAATTGTAAAGTTTATACTGTATCTTCTCACCAGATAAAAGACTTTCCGCATTTGTCACATAGATGCCGCTGCTGGATAAGACATAAGCGTCACCGCCATAAAGCAGAATATCATAATTATTAAAATACGGAAACTCACCCAATATCTTTGCCTGCCCCTGTTCCACAAAGCAGAGGGAATTACTTGCCACCACAAAATACCCCTCCCCATAAGGCACCATACGCAGGATAATATCCGAGGATAATCCATCGGCCGTAGATATATTTTCCGTAATGTTCTGATCTTCTATCTTATAAATACCGGCTCCATCCGTGCCCGCATAAAACGCGCCGTTTTCTCCGGCGGTCAGGCAGAGGATCTGCTCGTTTTCCAAACCATCCTCACCGGTGATCGTTGCAAAGACCTCTTTGCCCCGGATGTAATTGATACCGTTATTATTGCCGGCAACTATGGTCCCGTCTTCCAGTTCCAAGATACAGCGAAAACGGTTGCTGGTGGCGCCCTGTTTTTCCGCCGTATAAGTAGTCATCCCGCCATTGGCATCCACACGCACCAGTCCGTACTCACTGTAAGTACACAGCCACAGATAATTGTTGGAATCTACATAGACGCAGCGTATCCTCACTCCCTCCAGCGCATCTGTCAGGTCATTTTCCACCGCCTTCCTGCTCTCCCGGTCAATGATGACCAGTCCGCTGTCCGTTCCGCAATAATAAGCGTCCTCATATTCACAGACGCCGTTGACCACATGCGGACCGATCCCCGCCGTTGAAAAGATATTGACGAAACGATTGCGGCTCAGCTTCATAACGCCATACCGCGTAGAAGCAAACCACAGATTGCCTTCGTAATCCTCATGCATACACTCGATGGAACTGTCAAAGCCCTCATACCGATGGGAGTAAAAATTTCCTTTCGGATCAAAATAACCTATTCCGTTGGAAGCATTCAACCAGATACGTCCCTGCCGGTCAGACCGGATGGAGGCAACATTGCGCAAGGCCCCTGTCGAGATCTGTCTTGTAACCACAAGCTGATCCCCCTCTACCTTCACACAGTCGATATAACCCGCAGAAGTACCCACCAAAATCCCCTGCTCTGTCAGATCGATGCATCTGTAATAAGCATCTTCCTTTCCTGTCTCCATAGTCGTTACAAGCTGATCATCCTTTAACAAAAACAATTGACCGGCATTGTTGATCCCCAGAAGCATATCTTCCTGTATTACCATGGACCCGACATAGGTAATCCCTGTCTCTATCACCTCTATCTTATCATCCGGCATAATCCTGCACAGATGATCCGTGGTGCCGACATACATCGTGCCATCCGGCAGTTCCTCAAATGACCGGATCGCGCTGGAAGGCAGACCGTCCGCTTTCGTAAAATATGTATATTCTCCATGATCGTATCTTGCCAGACCTCCGCCGTTCGTTCCTATCCAGAGACGGTCCTGCTGATCGGTCTTAAGCGCCGTCACACTGGCAAGTCCGCCTTCCCTGATATATTCAAACGTCTTTCCGTCATATCTGGTCAATCCGGCGTAGCTCCCGATCCAGAGATAACCGTCCGCCGTCTCTGCAATGGCATTGGCTTCCGAAGAAAACATACCGTTGCTGCCGTCATATATCTGCTCCACATAATTGCCCGCAAAGATCTGTTCGGAAACATCCGCCCCTGCCCAGACGATGGGCTCCTCCACATATTCATTATAATCCTCCGTCCCTTCCGCAACCTCCGCTGCCGGCGCATTACCATTCCTGATATATAGAAGCACAGACACAACAATTATGGACAACACCACAAAACCGCCGGTCAAAAACCGGGTAAAACGCTTTCCCAGCATACCGCCGTTTTTCCCCCGGTTATGTCTGATCAACAGGATTAGCCAGAAAGCGATCAGGATACTGAGCTGTTTATCAATAATATCGATCAGCGCCTCCCCGCAGAATGCAGCAAGGTAGACGGGGACGCCTTTCCATATAAGCATGTTGAAGACCGTATCGCCCCAGATAT
>DLOP01000158.1:0-141 GCA_002478505.1 Lachnospiraceae bacterium UBA7481 | reverse complement strand
TTGATCACAAAAGATAAAAATACGGAAAGCATACCCACCAGAAAACCGGAGATCATCGCCTTCGTAAAATTCTCCATGTAACCCTTTCTGGCACAAAGCACAATAATAAGTCCTACGGCAATACTGATCAGCATATAAGGC
>DLOP01000160.1:2540-2700 GCA_002478505.1 Lachnospiraceae bacterium UBA7481 | reverse complement strand
AGCGTTTCCATCTTTCCTCTTGACCACGCCACCTCGATCGCATGACGGATCGCACGCTCTACACGACTGGGCGTCGTCTGATAACGCTTGGCGATGGTAGGATACAATACCTTGGTAACGGATCCCAGCATCTCTGTGTCCTCTACCGACATCATGATTG
>DLOP01000160.1:0-2454 GCA_002478505.1 Lachnospiraceae bacterium UBA7481 | reverse complement strand
ATACATTCCCCGCCGGCAGTTCACGAAACGCTTCCTCATCTTTCCCCGGAACAGTGATCATGATCTGTAATTTGTTTTCTCTGGTGAGTAATTCGGACAAGATCTTAATCATTTTGTCATTATCTTCGGTTAGTGCAATTGTCTGCTGCTCCATAATGTCCTCCAATCTTTCCTAAAAATCTTTCATTTTATAGCCCGAAAACCAACTGATCTTCCGCTATAAAATTCCCGAGATTTTTCATCTAAAACTAATCCTATTATATAAGCCGGACATTTTAGGAAGCAACTCTATTTTATCGTAAATAACTCTTAATTTCTGACAAATTATCCCATAATTCTTCTTTATTTTTCCTCAGGATATTCTTTAATCTGCATGATGCTCTTATAAGCCGGACGGATGATCTTATCAATATTGACAATTTCCTCTAATCTGTGCGCACTCCAGCCGACGATCCTTGCAATGGCGAAGATCGGGGTATAAAGCTCAAGGGGAATATCCAGCATACTGTAGACAAATCCGCTGTAGAAGTCAACATTGGCGCTGACGCCCTTATAGATTTTTCTCTTTTCCCCGATGACCTGCGGCGCCAGACGCTCTACCAAGCTATACAGGGCAAAATCCTTTTCCCTTCCTTTTGCCACTGCCAGCTTCTCCACAAACGACTTAAATACCCTTGCACGCGGATCGGAAAGGGAATAAACCGCATGTCCCATACCATAGATCAGTCCCTTACGGTCAAACGCCTCTTTATCGACAAGTTTCTCCAAATATCTCCTGACTTGTTCTTCATCATTCCAGTCAGCTACGTGACCGCGGATATCCTCCATCATTTCTACCACTTTGATATTCGCCCCGCCGTGCTTTGCTCCTTTTAACGAAGACAGCGCCGCCGCAATGACAGAATAGGTGTCTGATCCTGAAGAGGTAACGACACGCGTCGTAAATGTCGAATTATTGCCGCCGCCATGCTCCATATGTAATACCAGCGCAATATCCAGCACCTTTGCCTCCAGCTCCGTATATTTCTTATCGGGCCGAAGCATCAGGAGAATATTCTCCGCTGTCGAAAGATGATCCTGCGGTCTGTGGATATAAAGACTTTCATCACAAAGATAATGATTATAAGAATGATAACTGTAAACGGAAAGCATCGGAAATACGCTGATCAGTTTGACACATTGCTCTAAGATACGGTCCAAGGACGTATCCGTAATCGTCTCATCATAAGACGCCAGCGTCAGGACGCTTCTGGTCAGCGAGTTCATCAAATCCTTGCTGGGCGCCTTCATAATGACGTCCCTCGTAAAATTGGTCGGAAGCTGCCTGCAAGCAGCAAGCATCTCCTTAAATTCCCTCAGCTCCTTTGATCCCGGAAACTCGCCTAGCAGCAGCAGATACGCAATTTCCTCAAATCCATACCGCTTTCCCTCAAAGCCGTTGATCAGGTCGATCACATTATAGCCACGGTACCACAGACTGCCGTCACAAGGGATTTTTTTACCATTCTCAAATTTAAACGCATCAATCCTTGAGATATTCGTAAGTCCGGTCAATACACCATTGCCATCTTTATCCCGAAGCCCTCTCTTTACTCCAAGTTCATCAAATAAATCTTCCGGTATATAATCATTGCTTCTGCAGATATCAATGATATTCTTCGTGTATTTCGTCAAATCCCCGTATTCTGCCATCTGCCTTCCTCCTGTTTTCTTATTTCATTTCAAATACCCATTTTTATATGATAACGGATTTTTCCTTTGCCGTCAAATCAGGAACGGCCGATTCACAAAATCTTTAAATTTTAACTCTACACAAAACACAAATCTACAGCATCGCTTCGATCTGGCTCTTGGGAACGGCTCCCACCGACCGCTTCACTGCCTGTCCGTCTTTAAAAAGCACAAGGGTAGGTATGCTTGCGACACGGTACTTCATCGCAAGTTCCTGCTCCTCATCAATATTAATTTTTCCGACCTTTACCTTCCCCTCGTATTCTTTTGCAATATCCGCGATAATTGGAGAAAGCATCTTACAGGGTCCGCACCAGTCCGCCCAGAAATCCACCAGTACCGGTAAATCGGAATTTAAGACCTCTTTCTCAAAATTTGCATCAGTGATTGTTATCTCTGCCATTTTTTCCATCCTTTCTTTGCTATAGATTAGATAAGCAATTCTTTTCTATTGTGCTATAACAATAGCTTTATAATCTTTCGTTACACAGTTCTGTCCATGAGGTTTACATAACTCTTCGTTTGAAAATATATGTTCCAAAAACATCATAAATGAAATCATTTTTGGAACATATATTTTTAAACTTCGAGTTATGTAAACCAAAATTAACTCTTTCGCTAGATTCAAGTGCCCCAAAGTGTCTTTTAAATTTTGAGGCGGCAAGCTGCACAAATCATCATCTGTGCATGTGCATTGGAAAGAAATTAGAAATTCTTAACATT
>DLOP01000156.1 GCA_002478505.1 Lachnospiraceae bacterium UBA7481 | reverse complement strand
CCGGCGTGGGCGCAGGATATTTAAGAGGAGCTGTCCTTAGTACGAGAGGACCGGGATGGACGGACCGCTGGTGTATCTGTTAGGAACCAATCCTATGGCAGAGTAGCCAAGTCCGGCAGGGATAAACGCTGAAGGCATCTAAGCGTGAAGCCCCCCTCAAGATGAGATATCCCAGAACGAATAATTCGGAAGACCCCTTGAAGACGACAAGGTAGATAGGGCCTGGGTGTAAGCGCAGTAATGCGTTCAGCTGAAGGCTACTAATCGGTCAAAGACTTTTCCTGAGAGGTAGGAAAGGTTCCGGAAGGAAGAAAAGAAGATGGAATAAGAAAGAGATCGATCTGTGTTCGGTTTTGAAGGTACCAGGGAGGGAATGATCCTCGATAGCTCAATGGTAGAGCACGCGGCTGTTAACCGCGGGGTTGTAGGTTCGAGCCCTACTCGGGGAGCTAGATGTTGTGAGTTGTATTGCAATTAACTTAGGGACTTTTTTGTAAAGTCAATTATAATTAGGGTTTGGATCATACTCCGATAACCTACGGGTTTCGGGGTTTTTAATTTATATGTAATTAATAAAATTATATAAATCATATGATTGGAAATGCTTGATGTGAAATAATATGTGAATTATAATATTTTTGTATATTGGAAACTTAATTTTATTGTAAAAAATAATTTTTTGGAGTTGATTTTGCAAATAATATAATTTATGATTACAGGGTTTGCAAAGTGGTTTTTGTAATATGGATATTGGAGGATTGCATGGAACGCGGTGGTTTTCATCTTAATCATTTTGATAAATATAGAGAAGGCAATAGGCTGGAAGTAAAGAAAGCCAATGGAGGGTTACCCAATAGCCTGTGGGATACCTATTCTTCTTTTTCAAATTGTAACGGTGGCATGATTATACTTGGTGTAAAAGAGCGAGAAGATGGCAGTTGGTATACGACTCATTTACAGAACAGAGATAAATTGCTGAAAGATTTTTGGGATACAATCAATAATCACACAAAGGTCAGTGTAAATCTTTTGACAGAGGAAAATGTAGATACTTATGAAGTGGATGGAGATGTGATTATTACGATCTATGTTCCCAGAGCAGAACGTGAAAATAAGCCGGTTTATATTAATGATAATCTGCTTAAAGGAACATTTAGAAGGGATCATGAAGGTGATTATCGCTGTTCCGAGGCTGAAATAAGGGGGATGCTTCGGGATCAGGCGGATAGAAGTGTGGACAATAAGATTCTTATCAATATGGAGATGAGTGTATTGTGTCAGGAGACCATAAAAGATTTCAGATCACGTCATAAGGTGGTAAATGAAAATCATGTGTGGCACAAGTTGGAGGACAAGGAATACCTTGAAAAAATAGGAGCAGCACAGATCTTTGATGGAGATGGTAAGTTACATCCGACAGTAGCTGGTCTTCTTATGTTTGGTGAAGAATACAAAATACGATATGAGTTTCCGGAATACTTTCTTGATTACAGAGAAATGCTTGATCCAACAATAAGATGGACTGACAGGTTGGAGTCAAGTTCAGGAGAATGGAGTGGGAATCTGATAGATTTCTTTTTTCAGATGGAGAGGAAACTTCTTAGAGATTTGAAAAAACCATTTAAGCTTGAGGGATTTACAAGGATTGACGAGACATCAGTTCATAAGGCAGTTAGGGAGGCATTGGCAAATTGCATAGCAAACGCAGATTTTAATTTTCCGCGTGGGATTGTAATAAAAAAGGATATGGATTCACTTGTTATTGAAAACCCTGGAAGTATAATTACTGGAAAGATGCAGATGCTCAAAGGTGGAATATCTGAACCGAGAAATAAAGCAATCATGAAAATGTTTAATCTTATCCGTGTGGGAGAGCGTGCCGGAAGTGGTGTGCCGGATATATTTAGTACATGGGAAAACGAAGGCTGGATAGAGCCCGTTATAGAAGAGCAGTATAAACCGGATAGAACTATATTGAAATTGTCTTTTATAGAGAAAGAAGTTCTTCCAGATTTTCTTCCAGAAAGTGAGAAATCTGGAAGAAAATCTGGAAGAAAAAAAATAAAAGCAGATGAGATAGAAAAAAGAAAGGAAACAGTGTTGCAGTTAATCAAAGGAAACTGCTATATAACGGTAAATGAATTAGTAGAAAAGCTAAATTTATCGCGTGGGATGATAGAAAGTGCTTTAAAGAATTTGAAACTTGAGGGAAGACTTATCCGTGAAGGATCTACTAAAGCAGGGAAATGGATTGTAAAAGAGGATAAAGAAATGTAATTTGAAAGATAAAAGAACAAAGGTTCTGTCTTGCCAAGAACCTGTGAGTGTGATAAACTATTATCCGTTGAAGGAAAATAGCCAGAAACATTAGTGGAATAAAAGAACTGCGATAGGGCTCCATGGTCAAGCGGTTAAGACATCGCCCTTTCACGGCGGTAACACGGGTTCGATTCCCGTTGGAGTCATTAAAAAAAGTTATCTTTAGTATGACAATTGTTACTTACGCAATCACGAAATGGTTCAAGAAAACATATAATGACTGTGAGAGTAATACAAACTAAAAATAAGGCGCGATAGCCAAGCGGTAAGGCGTGGGTCTGCAACACCCTGATCACCGGTTCAAATCCGGTTCGCGCCTCTCAAGAAAAAACCTTGAAAAAGTAATTTTTCAAGGTTTTTAATTTATAAAATCAATCTTTTTGAGTCAACTTGGTATATTTCCTTTTCTGAATTGCCTTAAAAATAGGCGTAGACAATATTCCGGCAGTTATTCCGATGATCCAGACATATTTCCAGCTGACAAGAAATCCAATAAGATTGATGGTGGCAATGATAATCAGCCAATATAGAAGCTGGAATTTTGCATTTAACTTATTCAGCTCGGCTGTGATATCGATGCCGTCTGATGTATGCGGTGCGTTTTCTATAAATTCCGCTGCACCGGCAGTCCCGGAACAGGCGCGAAAATCTGCACTACATTCGGCGGCGGCGTTTCCATATGCCTTATTGTTTAAGAGTTCTTGTATGGTTGCCCGGATGCCTTTGGAAGAATCATCCTTCAGCATAATGCCTGCGCTAATTTCGGTAACTCTTCTTGCCACAGCATACTGTTCGCTTGTTTGCGGATAAAGAACCATCGGTGCAGCCATATACAGGCTTTCGGAAACGCTGTTCATTCCGCAGTGCGTAATAAAGGCATCTGCTTTGGAAAGTACGTCAAGCTGGTCAACATAGGGACGCACCTGAATATGGTCCGGTAATTCTCCCAGATCTTCAAGGTTTATCGCATTTCCGCAGGATATCATGACGTCGACATTCATATCTTTCAGGGCTACAATGCAGTTCTTGTAGAAATCCGGCCGGTCATTGATGACCGTGCCCATAGAGATATAAATGAGCGGCCGGTTCTTCTCCTTTTCGGGCAGAGCATCTGAAAATACCGAGGGCCCGACAAAGGCATAATGGTCAGAAAAGCTCTCCGCATACGGTTGAAACCGCCGCGAGGTATATACGATGGAATCCGTAGCATTGTCGCTTTGAATCAAAGAAAAAATGCCTTTTATATGGTATCCATAGGGCTCCAGTTTTTTCAGTTCTCTGGAAACTCTCGGAAGACCAAAAATCAGGCCTGCCATTTCTTTCGGACTGTGTTTCATGTATTCGGAAGACATTTGATTGAATGCAAAGGTGCTTGTAGACACTACCATCGGCACATTGTGTTTCCATGCATTCAGCTTTCCCCAAAAGCAGACAGAGTCAGTATATACGACATCAGGCTGGAAGGATTTAAATTCCTTATCCAGAAAATCATTCATGCAGAGTGTAATGCGAAGATCCTGTACCGTCATTTCTGTTGTGGAGACGTTTTTTAAGCCTGCTTCTTCCTGCTCCGTCAGTTTCGGCAGAAAAGAATCACAGGAAATAAATTCCGCTCCGGTAGGAATGATTTTTTTCTCAAATTCGTCAAATGAATAAAATCGAACAATATTTCCACGTCTGACCAGTTCAGCGGCAACCGGGAGCATAGGGTTTGTATGACCGTGTGCAGGAATACAAAAAAAAGCAATTTTCTTCATTCTTTTTCACCATCCTTTTCCTGAAATGCCACACCGAACAATTCGGAAAATGCCCCCTTTGGAGGAATGGCAATGCCCCGCTCCTCATCGCCAAGAAGAAGCAGCGTATCTCCAGGCTTGATTTCAAATATCTCCCGCGCCTGCTTCGGAATAACGATCTGTCCTTTTTCTCCAACAGTAGCCGTCCATGCATATTTACCTTTTGGTCTGGTCATTTTCTTTTACCTCGATAGTATGATTTGTATAACAAATCATACTATAATAATAAAAAAATGTCAAGGTGAAATACATTTGATATTTTCTCTGCTCGGTAAATTTGGATTTATCTCGTTGTAATATGACTAATAGATTGTATTCTCATAATCTTGTAGATCATGAAAAATATTATCCACAAATACGATATGATCCACGATGCGATATAGCATAAAATATCTGTGATTTAAGAAGTTCATGCGACGATATTCTAATTGACGCAGACTTGGATTATCACACAGTTTCAAACTTCCTGCCACATGCTTTAGACTTTCGATTGTAGCATCATAATCATTCAGTACATTTTCTGCAGCCTGTTGGCTCTTTTTCTCTAAAATAAGATATTTTAAAAAACGCTCTAAGTCCTCTTCTGCATCTCTTGTAACTACTATTTTATAATCCATACTTTGCCCTCATATCACGAGAAACCTCTGCCGCATCTTTATATTTTCCCTGTGCTGCATGCTCACGCGATTTTTCCAGTTTATCTAATATTTCATGTTCTGTTAATGTTTCATATGGATTTGCTTTTGGCTTTTTTATTTCAAATGGAAAACCATTTACCGCAAGTGCCTGTGTTAAAAACATGCGGATCGCAGTTGTGGTATCTGTTCCCAAATCCTTAAATAAAGCATCAGACTTTGTTTTTAAATCATCATCTACTCTTACTTGAATCGTACTTGACATTTACGCCGCCTCCTGTCTCTGTTTTTTTCCACTATAAGAGTAGCAAACAATAAATGCTAAGTCAATACGTTTGTAATGATTTGGCATATTTTTTAAGACTTAACAAAGTGGCTGCTTTGTGGTATCATGATTTATTATTTTAATACGGAAGTTAGGAGAAGTAATGAACAGTTTATACGTATCGGATTTGGATGGAACTTTACTAAGAAGCGATGAAACATTATCTAAATTTACGGTAGATACGATCAATGAGTTGACTTCCAATGGAATGTTGTTTTCCTATGCGACGGCAAGATCATTGGTGACCGCTAAGAAGGTTACTAAGGGGCTTAATACACACTTTCCTCTGATTGTTTATAATGGGGCGTTTATTATGGATAATGTTACAGAGGAAATACTTTTGGCGCATTATTTCGGGGATGATATAACAAAGGTATTTGAAGAATTATTTGAAAATGACATTTACCCAATTGTATATGCTTATATTGATGGGGTAGAGAAGTTTTCATTTATACCTGAGAAATGTACGATAGGAATGCAGAAATTCATTCAGTCCAGGAATGGCGATAAGCGGATCAATATTGTGAAGCAACCTGTGGAATTAACAAAAGGAGATACTTTTTATATTACCTGTATCGATACACCGGAAAAATTAGAATCATTTTATATAAAGTATAGAGATCAATATCATGCCGTATATCAACGTGATATTTATTCAGGAGAACAATGGCTGGAGATCATGCCAAAGGCAGCATCTAAATCAAATGCAATCAGGGAATTGAAAAAAATATTAAAATGTGAGAAACTGGTTACCTTTGGTGATGGAAAAAATGATATTGATATGTTTGAGATGTCAGATGAAGCCTATGCAGTAGAAAATGCGGATGAGGAATTGAAAGCCATTGCAGCCGGAATCATCGAATCAAATAATAATGATGGTGTTGCGAAATGGCTTAGAGAGAATATCAAAGGGTAAAAACAAACCGGCAGATTCCGAATGGGATCTGCCGGTGGAAAATACATTGGGTAGTCTTCTGAAAGGAAGTCGTCCAGATCGCTTTTTGTTAATCAGCGGGAACAAGAACGCCGCCTTCATAGTTGTTTGTGCGGTCGGGAGTATCGGTAGTGTTTGAAACATCGTAAATTTTTTCCGTATAGGAATTGGTCGTTTTGTCATAATCAGTCACTTCTGAATATTCAAACAAACGATTATTTTCATCGTAATACTCAACGCGTATCAAAGTTCCATCTGACTCATAAATCGAAGTGGTATGGTGATAATTGTTTCCATTGTTCGTCGGAGTATTATTAACGGTGGGGGCAGGCGTTGCAGCGCTGCCGGAATCTCCTGCAGCAGGCGTAGAAACTGCAGCGGAATTGGAATTTCCTGCCGCAGCGGAACCGCCGTTATTAGAACCGCTTCCGGAATTGGAGTTATTAGAACTGCTTCCGGTATTGCCGCTATAGGAATTGCCTCCGAAAATACTGCTGAAGATGTTCTGCCCGGTGTTTGCGGCGGGACTGTTATTGCTGTCCCTTGCTGCTGCAATATTTGCTGCGGCAATCATCTGAGCTTGTGCAATATCTGCATATCCCTGTGCCGTACCTTCGGTACGGTTCTCTGAAATCCCGTAATTAATATAATGGTCAATAAGCGCTTCCGTATTGTCGCCAAAAGCAGCTTTCACATCACCGTATGCCTCTGCATATGCAAGAGGATTAAAAAGGGCGCCGCTGGTTCTGCCTTCATAAATGCCCATCGTCAGGTAATGCTCTATGTAAGCATTGGTATTGTCACCAAAAGCGGCATCCAGATCACTGTATGCTGCCCGGTATGCATCGACATTAAGAATCAGTTCGGCATTTCCGCTTTCAATGAGTGCAGTCAGATAGTCGCCGGAGATAGGCTCGGCAGCTGACACGCTGATTGTTGAACCGGCTATTACTGCGGCTGCGGCAAATAATGCAATTACTCTTTTTAATTTCATAAAATTCTCCTTTCTCTGATGATCGGGCAGCTATCTATTATGTAAAAAGCTGACCGCTGACTGTATTATTGAAATTATTTTATATAATTTTATTATATGGAGCGGTCATATGTTTGTCAACATGGTGGCAGTTTTTAAGAACTTGATATGATCCGTATATCCGACTATAATTATGCTGATAAATAATGTGGAAAGGATCATAGGATGATGGAATATATACCTATTTCGCAGGTGGTAGGGGAATAGGTGACTTCAGAAAAGCCGGCTGATGCAGGAAAAAATTGGAAAGGAAAGTTATCATAAATGAAACGACTTTTTTTATTGGAAGATGACATGAGTTTAATCAATGGATTATCCTTTGCTCTAAAAAAGCAGGGATATGAAGTAACAGTTGCCCGTACCACGTTGGAAGCAGATGTATTATGGGAAAAGGAAGAATATGATCTGGCTGTTTTAGATGTGTCGCTTCCTGATGGATCTGGCTTTGATTTTTGTAAGAAGCTGCGCAGAACTTCAAAAGTACCTATTATGTTTCTGACTGCCGCTGATGAGGAAACGGATATGATTATGGGGCTTGATATAGGGGGCGATGATTATATGACAAAACCTTTCAAGTTAGCGGTATTTCTGTCAAGAATTAACGCCCTGCTCCGCAGAAGCGAAAACTTTTCTTCTGCTGTTACAGAATTAAATTCTAACGATATCAGCGTCCAGCTTTTAAAAGGCGAAGTATATAAAAATGGGCGGAGGATTGATTTGACTGCAGGCGAATACAAATTGTTATGCCTGTTTCTGGAATATCCCGACCAGATTCTTTCCCCGGAGCAGATTTTAGGGAAATTGTGGGACTGCAGTGAAAATTATATAGATAACAATTCCCTTACAGTGTATATTCGCAGACTTCGTACTAAGATTGAAGATGATCCGGGGAAGCCGGAACGAATTGTCACAGTCCGTGGTATGGGATATAAATGGAACATAATGAAATGAGGTGTATGATGAAAATATTTGCCAATCGAAAAATCAAAATGCTTTTTTGTGGTATTTTTATATGTGTTTTTATTTTTACATTGGTCTCGGCGGTTTTGGTGGTTTTTAAAGTTAAAAACGCAGCGCTTTATGTCACCATATCTTCTTTATGTATGAGTGTGACGATCGTTATACTTTGCCTAAAATATTTTGTGGAACAGCATAAAATGATGGAAGACGCCATATTGCAGATGAGAGAATATTTATCCGGTAATAAAGACGTTAGCATTGAATGCAACGATGAGGGAGAACTGTTTCGGTTGTTCCACGAAGTAAATTCTCTGGTTTCTATTTTAAATGCCCATGCAGAAAATGAGAAGAGTGCAAAGAAATTTTTGAAACATACCCTGTCAGATATTTCGCATCAATTAAAAACGCCGCTTGCTGCCCTTAATATTTATAATGGAATTTTGCAGGACGAAGCAAAAGATTACTCAACCATATCGGAATTTCTAAAGCTTTCCGAGCAGGAACTTGACCGCATTGAAACGCTGGTGTCCAACCTGCTGAAAATTACAAAACTGGACGCCGGTACGCTGGTGTTGGAGAAGTCTTTAGAAAATATCTTTGAGCTTACTGAAAAGGTAAAGAAGTATTTTTTGTTCCGCGCCGAGCAGGAGGGAAAGGAAATTGTTTTGTCAGGCGATGAAACAGCCGCATTTTTATGTGACGGCAGCTGGATCATCGAAGCAATCGGCAATCTTGTGAAAAATGCCCTTGACCATACAGGGAAGGGAGACTTGATTCGTATTGAGTGGCGGATCTTTGCTTCTATTGTTCAGATCACGGTGAGGGATAATGGAAGCGGTATTGATCCGGAGGATTTGCACCATATTTTCAAAAGGTTTTACCGAAGCCGTTTTTCGAAAGATACCCAGGGGATTGGACTGGGATTATCTTTAACAAAAGCGATTGTGGAAGTCCATGATGGAACGATTGAAGTTGATAGTACGTTAGGAGTTGGAACCTCTTTTACATTGAATTTCCTAACATAATTTATTATGCTTTCCTACAAAATTGTAGGATGATTGTAGTATAGATGTAGGAATTCATTGTTATATTGGATCTATCAAAACGAAAAGAGGTGTTTGCAAAATGAATTTATTAGAAGTCAACAACATCTGTAAGACCTATGGCAGTGGGGAGGCTGCCGTACAGGCATTGAAAAATGTTAGTTTTTCTGTTCCGAAGGGCGAGTATGTTGCAATCGTTGGCGAATCCGGCTCTGGCAAAAGTACGCTTCTTAATATGATAGGCGCGCTTGACGCACCTACATCCGGCAGAGTTATTATCGGCGGCAGAGATATTTTCTCCATGGATGACCGTAAGCTTACCATTTTTAGACGGAGAAATATAGGTTTTATATTTCAGGCTTTTAACTTAATACCGGAGCTGACCGTTGAGCAGAATATTGTATTTCCAGTACTGCTTGATTACCAGAAGCCTGATAAACGGTATCTGGAAGAACTGCTTGCGGTGCTTAACCTGAAAGAACGGCGTAACCATCTGCCAAGTCAGCTTTCCGGCGGACAACAGCAGCGTGTGGCGATTGGTCGTGCTTTGATCACACGTCCTTCCCTCATCCTTGCGGACGAACCTACGGGAAATCTGGATACGCAGAACAGCAGCGAAGTCATTGCCTTGTTAAAGGAGGCTTCAAAAAAGTATGAGCAGACCATTATTATGATTACCCATAACCGCAGCATTGCACAGACCGCAGACAGGGTGTTACAGGTATCAGATGGAGTGCTGACTGATCTTGGGAGGGCGCAGGACGTCCGGGGGACGTCTGCAATGTGTGAACTGGAATGGAAAGGAGACTGTGAATGAAAAGTTATCTTAGTCTTGTATCTATTTCTGCACAGGTTCACAAACGTCAGAGCCGTATGACACGCTTCTGCATTGTGCTTGCAGTTTTCCTTGTCACGTCTGTGTTCTCTATGGCGGAGATGTGGGTCAGGATGGAACAAACGGAATTGATAAATAAGCATGGAAATTATCATATCATTTTAAAGGATGTACAGTACGATAATGCGGAGCAGATCGTAACGCGTCCTGACGTTGCGGTTTTCTCACGATATGGAAAGATCAACGCTGACACACTAGGGGATTATTATATCGGCGGTAAAAATGCTGTTATATACGGCGTAGAGGAAACATACCTTACAGATATCATGAACTATCCAAGGGAAGGCTCTTATCCTGAAAATGATAATGAAATTGCTCTCAGTGCTGATGCAAAGGAACTTTTTGGAGTTAATGTAGGAGACAGCGTTACTTTAAATACGCCTATGGGAGATTTTGATTTTAAAATATCGGCGTTTTATGAAGATGATACGGAATTTAATGATATCATTGACGGAAGCTGCGTATATATGAACAGGTCTGTCTTTCAGAGTATCTGTGACAGTAACGGGGAAAGTGCTGATACGGAATATTATGTCCGGTTTATGGAAAATGCCAGTCTTAAAAAAGTGATTGCGGGAATAAAGGAACAGTACGGACTTGCAGACGTAAATGTGGACGAAAATACTGCTGTCCTTGGATTGATGGGAGCAAGCAGCAATCAAACGGTAAAGAATGTCTATCCACTGGCGATAGCCTGTTTTCTGCTTGTTCTGGTTGCGGGTGTATTTATGATTTCAGGCTGTATGAACAGCAACGTTGTACAAAGGACGAGTTTCTTTGGGATGATGAGGTGCATAGGCGCAAGCAAGAAGCAGATTGTACATTTTGTAAGACTGGAAGCGTTGAATTGGTGTAAAAACGCTATTCCGGCAGGCTGTATTCTCGGCATGGCGACGTGCTGGATATTGTGTGCAATACTCCGCTTTTTTGTCAAAGGAGAATGGGCGGATATACCGCTTTTTGGAGTGAGTATAAGCGGGATTTTCTGCGGGATAACCGTCGGTATTATTACTGTGCTCATTGCGTCACATTCTCCTGCAAAACAGGCGGCAAAAGTATCTCCCATAGCGGCGGTGTCCGGTAATCTACAGGATGTAAAGACAGTCAGACGTACGGCAGATATCAGGCTTTTCAAAATGGAGACTTTGCTTGGTATCCGTCATGCAACGGAAGCTAAGAAAAATTTGCTTCTCATGATAGGCTCCTTTGCGCTCCCTATTATCTTGTTTCTGGCATTTTCAGCCTGTCTTGATATTGTGCATAGGTTGATTCCGTCGGAAAGTAATTTTTCGCCGGATGTTGCCATAGCAAGTCAGGACAATACGAATTCCATAGACAGAAGCCTTGCTGAGGAACTTTCTGAAATACCGGGGGTGAAAAGTGCTTTTGGTACGATGTATGCGATCAGCCTTCCGGCTCAGATTAATGGCAGAGAAACAATGATTGATTTGGTGTCCTATACGGACTTTATGCTGGACAACACAAAAAAATCTGTAGCAAGTGGGGATCTGTCAAAGGTTTATGGGAACTCCGATTATGTGCTTACTATTTTTAGTGAAGATAGCCGGTTTGACGTAGGCGATCAGATTAAAATCGGAAATTGTGAGCTTGAAATTGCCTGTGTTGCCTCCGAAGGAATTGGAAGCGTCAGCGGTTCCCCGGTGATTGTCTGTTCGGAAAAAAACTTCACGCGTCTGACAGGAGAGCAGGGATATATGATGATAAATGTAGTATTGGAAAAGGGCGCAGAAGAGACAACCGTGGATCAGATCCGCAGCCTGGCAGGCCCTCATGCATTTGCAGACCGAAGAGAAGAACTTCAGGTAGTATATAGCAGTTATTGGGTATTGCGGCTTGGGGCATATGGCTTTCTGGCGATTATTTTCCTCGTTATGGTGCTGAATATCATGAACAGCGTTTCTATGGGCGTATCCGCAAGGATCAAGCAGTATGGCGTAATGCGTGCCGTTGGTATGGAAAGCAGGCAGGTTACAAAGATGATAACAGCAGAAGCGGTTACTTATGCTTTCTGTGGCACCTTTGTTGGAATTATGGCGGGACTGGCGCTTCATCATTTGATTTATGTTAAACTATTGATTACACATTTTGGGGGAACATGGGATATTCCGTTTTCCACGATGGCAGTCATATTCGCTTTAGGAGTTGTATCCTGTGTCGCAGCGGTGAAAGCACCTGCACAACGGATACGGAGTATGGCAATTACGGACACGATCAATGAACTGTAATAGTCAAATACAGAAAATCTGCCGGAATGATCTTTGGGTCATTCCGGTTTTTTTATATACTTTGGTAATTCATGCATAGAATATGGCAGGTTATGTATCGTACAGTTGAAAAAATAATGCGTTATGATAATATTTTATCAAGAAAAAAGAAAAACTTGACAGTAGCTTTTCATAAGAATTTGTGCCTGCAGTCCAAATTTGCAGACTGTGGAAAGGAATGAGGATTAGTGTGAAAATATCTATTAACATAGATTCTGAGTTTACTGATACGGAGATCATCATCAACTGCGGCAGCATTACCGCCGAAACGGAAAGCATTATTGCGGCGATCCGTATGGCGGATAATCAGATTACGGTAATAAAAAATGATGAAACACACATACTTGATATTTCTAAAATTGCATATATTGAGACGGTTGATAGAAAGACTTTTGTTTATACCGAAAACGACTGTTATGAATCAAAACTGAAGCTGTATGAAATGGACCATCAGCTCTGCGGAAGGAATTTCTTGCGCATCAGTAAATCCTGTATTGTGCAACTCAAATATATACGTTCTCTCAAAGCCGAGTTTGACCGCAAAATACGTATTACTCTTGAAAATGGCGAACAGCTCATAGCGTCCAGACAATACGCCGATGAGTTGAAAAAAAGAATGGGGGTACATTGATATGGATAAGAAATTCTCCATACTGGAATTTTGTTCACAGGTATTTACAATATATGGAATCACTATTGTGTTGCTGAATATTTTCTGTATTTTATTTGGCACGTCGGCACAGGAATTTTCCACGATTTTTTCCATGGGCAGTCACGGTTTGGGTGTAGCGACAAGTTTTCAGTTCCTGCTGGCGGTATTGGCGATCACGATTTTAAGATTTATTTTTATGACGGATATTTTGATTATAAAAATGCCGACTGCCGCGAGGATCGCCGCCATGTTTGCCGGGACATTTGCGATCATACTGGTGTTTATTATTGCTTTTGACTGGTTTCCTGCGGATCTGCCCATGGCATGGATTATGTTTCTCATATGTTTTGTTGTCTGCTGCACCGTCGGTACGATGATTTCGCTGGTGGCGGAAAAACAGGAAAACCGCAAGCTGGAAGAAGCGTTAAAACGATACAAAGAGGAGGACTAAAAAATGGAAGTGATGATTAAGGCGGATAATATTGTAAAATCATTTGGCAGCAGAAAGGTTCTGGACGGTATCAGCTTTCAGGTTCGTAAGGGACAGATCTTCGGACTTCTCGGCCCGTCGGGGGCAGGGAAAACGACGCTGATCAAAATACTTACAGGACAGCTTGAATGTGACGGCGGGACCGGCGTGATCAACGGCGTGGATACTCATAAGCTGACGGGAGAGGATCATAAAGGATTCGGAATAATGATGGATAATTTTGGTGTTTATGATCGTTTGAACTGTTATGAGAATCTGAAAGTATTTGCGCAAATATATGACGTTAAAGAGGACGGCATTTTAAACGCGCTAAAAAAAGTAGGGCTTGAGAATGCAAAAAAAACCGCCGCTGAAAAACTTTCAAAGGGCATGCGCAGCAGGCTTCGTCTTGCGAGGGTATTTATGACGGATCCGGATATTTTGTTTCTTGATGAACCTACCAGCGGACTTGACCCGGCGACTGCCAACGAGATCCATAAAATGATGCTTGCGGAAAAGGAAAAAGGAAAAACGATTTTTCTTACAACCCATACTATGTCGGAGGCAGAAAAGCTTTGTGATTATCTTGTGATGTTAAATGAAGGAAAAATTGCGGAGCAGGGATGTTCTCAGGAAATATGCCGAAGATATGATCATCAGCGTATGCTGAAGATACATCTTTCGGATGGTTCGGATATTCAGTTCCCGCATAATGAAAATGCGGCAGAGGAAATTGCTGAATTGATTAAAAACGGTCGTATGGAAACGATACATACTACCGAGCCGAATCTGGAAACTGTATTTATGGAGCTTACAGGAAAGGAGCTTGAAGTATGAAAAATATGAAAGCAATATTTATGAAACAAATCATTGATACTCTTAAAAACAAAACAGTGTTCATTCAATTTTTGATGTTTCCGATCATGGCGGTCATTATGGAAAAAGCGGTCAGACTGGAAGATATGCCTGAACATTTTTTCGCAAAATTATTTGCAGTGATGTTTGTGGGTATGGCGCCGCTCACATGTATGTCTGCAATTATCTCGGAGGAAAAAGAGAAAAATACATTGCGTGCGCTTATGATGAGTAATGTAAAGGCATGGCAGTATCTTATCAGCATCGGTACATATATTTTTCTGATGTGCATGGCAGGTACGGCTGTATTTGCCGTGCTTGGAGAATATCACGGCAAGGAACTTGCAATCTTTCTTATGGTCATGATATCGGGCATTATTTTGTCGGAACTGATCGGCGCAGTGATCGGTATTTACAGCAGAAACCAGATGGCGTCAACCTCTGTAACAATGCCGGTCATGATGATATTTTCCTTTGTCCCAATGCTTTCTATGTTCAATGAAACGATCAAAAAATTTGCAAGAATCATTTATTCGCAGCAAATCAGTGACCTGATCAATGGGTTAGGCGCATCAGAAGTATCTTTTAAAATATCTTCGGAAAATATGATTGTGATTGCGGTAAATTTTATAATTGGAATTGTATTATTTGCCCTTGTTTATAAGAAAAAAGGACTTGAATAATTCTTTTAAATGAAGCAATTTTGCGTTACAGTAAAAATGCCCCCTGCTATGCAGGGGGCATTTCAGACTGTAGACAAAGCGCCT
>DLOP01000169.1:40603-41191 GCA_002478505.1 Lachnospiraceae bacterium UBA7481 | reverse complement strand
CTTTCCGCTGTTCTGGTTTCCTACCAGTGCAAAACTGATAGTTTCTCCTTCCGGAAGCGGATTTTCGTCCTCTTTGGCATGGTACTTTCCTCCTTCTCCCAAACCGGGATGCGGTATCATGCGTCTTTGGCGCGGTGCATCCTGCCGCACTTCCGCTTCCCTGACCGATTCAACTTCGATCTTCCCTGCATCCTCCAAACGAAGCGTTAACTCATATCCATAGATCCTTAATTCCATAGGATCACCCATGGGTGCATATTTGACCAGCGTCACTTCCGCTCCCGGAATCAGTCCCATATCAAGAAAGTGCTGCCGCAATGCGCCTACCCCACCGACCGAAAGGATCGAAGCGGATTGCCCCAGTTCCAGTTCCTTTAGCGTCATTGTTCTTCTCCCGTATTGATTCTCGTTTCTTCCTCTATAATATCATGATACCCCGTCAGCGCTGCAAAGGGTGAAAACTGCGCCGCCCTGTCATGCATCGACATAGGAGGATGCGCCGCAGACACCGGATGCGGCAAATGGATGATATCTTCATAATCCTGATTTTCCATATCGTACTCTACTCCTCCACAATCTACTCACGCT
>DLOP01000169.1:31709-40477 GCA_002478505.1 Lachnospiraceae bacterium UBA7481 | reverse complement strand
CCTCTTTTTTTCTCTGCTGTTCCAATGCCTCATAATCCGTAAAGAGATTCATTTGCTCATAGTGCTCCTCTTTCACCATCCTGCTTTCTTCCACCACATGATTCGCAACCAACGTAATCCTTCTGACCAAAAGGATAGGATTGATGATCCTGTCATACAGCTCCATCACAGCCTCCGTGATCAGTCTGGCAGAAGAAGTCTGCCTTGCAAGATTGGCCGTTCCATGAGCATGCTTTGGCTTCTTACGTCCATAGCCATCCGTCGTCACCGGTCCCTGATACATCTTCTTGATCTTCGGATCCGTCAGATTCCCGCTGTCATAACTTATCGTCAGGATCACCTGATCGGTCACCAACCCCTTATCCACCAGATCCAATGCCATCAGATCCGCCATCTCCTTTACGACCAGCGCCGTCTTCTTTGTATCATAAGGACAGGAGAGCACCTGACCGGAGCATAAGCTGTTATTCTCCGGGCGGTATCCTTTGACATCGGCAATTGTCACCGGTTCATATCCCCAGGCATGGTCGATCAGCAGCTGGGCATTGATCCCAAACAACTTGTATAACAAATCCTCATTATAAAATTCCTCCGCTTTCCCAAGAGAACATCTTGCAATATCCCCCATGGTATACAGTCCGTTCTCCTCCAGCTTCCTCGCATACCCCCTGCCCACACGCCAAAAATCAGTCAGCGGTCGGTGATTCCATAGCCTGCGGCGGTATGTGATCTCATCCAGATAGGCGATCCGGATCCCCCGTTCATTCGGCTCTACATGTTTTGCCTCCACATCCATCGCGACCTTGCAAAGATACAGATTCGTGCCGATCCCCGCCGTCGCCGTAATGCCTGTGGTATCTAAGATATCATGTATGATCTTTTCCGTCAGTTCGGAAGGCGTCAGGTGATAGGCTGCAAGATAATGGGTCACATCCATAAATACCTCATCAATAGAATATACATGAATATCCTCCGGCGCTACATATTTCAGGTATATCCGAAAGATATTCCGGCTGTATTCCATATAAAGAGCCATTCTGGGCGTCGCCACGATATAATCCAGCGCCACGGCATCCGAGCCTTCCAGCTCTTTTGCATCATAACTGCTCCCGCACAGCTTATGTCCCGGCGCGCTCAGCCGTCTCTCCTCATTGACTTCCCTGACCCGCTGCACGACTTCAAAAAGCCTTGCCCGTCCCGGAATGCCATATGCCTTCAAGGATGGCGAGACTGCAAGGCAGATCGTCTTTTCGGTACGGGTTTCATCCGCCACCACCAGATTCGTGGTCAACGGATCCAACCCCCTTTCCATACATTCTACAGAAGCATAAAACGATTTTAAATCAATCGAGATATAAATATGCTTATCCTGGCCCGACATACGCTTCCCCGCTTTCCATTAGGCAGAACTATCTTTACAAAACACATATCTGCATATCATGATCATTGAACTTCTACTACGAAAACAGATTCATAAAACCTGTAATCTTCTTGGCTTCCTCTATGATCTCCTGCCCATGGTTACGCAGATACTCCTCCAATTCACCGATTTCTTCTTCGTCAAACCCCTGGGATTTTGTTATTTTACACTCCGGCACGCTGCCCTCGGCAAAATCTTTCTCCCTTTCCATCATCACCGAAACAAACGGCTTTCCCTGCTTATTCAATACGGAAGAATGTGTCATCTTTAATTTATGCGCGTCTTTCAATAGGATACTCCTTCCCTTCTCCGTTATACAGTTCTGCTGCCGTACAGCGACCCAAAAAAGCGGACAGTCTTCCGCCCGCTTCTATTTCCTTATCTTTAATGATCTTAAATAATTCTTTTGTTCTTCCGTAATCCTTCTGCTCTCCACCGATTTCTGGATAGCCTTATTGTGCGTCCATGCTTCCAGCCTTTTCTCCTCAATATAAGGAACTGCCGCATCATACTGCTTTGCCAGCGCCGTCGCAAAATACCATGCGATCATCATATTGACATAGTATTCCTCGGATCTTACGGAACATACCATTTCCAAGTATTCCGGAGCAAATGCATCATCCAGATAAAAACTCATCAGCATACCGATACCGAACCGAATAGTATAGACCCGGTCGGATGCGATCCACTCACGAATCTTATCAAGAAGCTCAGGCAGATGCTTTTTAAACACTTTCGGGGATATCAGATCACAGGTCGCCCAGTTATCTATATAAGGCAAAAATGCATCCATTGCCTGCACACATGCTTCATAATCCTTCATCCCCTCTATGATAAATCCATGCAGGTTATCCTCCTCATAATACTGATGTGGGAGACAACGAAGGAACTCATCAATATCCTGTTTCTTTGCCAGCTTTTTTGCAAGTTTTCTTAAGTCCGGCGTCCTGACGCCGATCACGCGTTCTGGATCGACCGTCGGCATCAGACTGCCGGAAAATTCCCGGTATTTCTCATCCTGAAGATCAAATAATTCTTTTTGTATTTCTGTCCTATCCATAATTGAATATCCCCGACCTCTAAATTCGCATATTGTCCTTATTTCGTTTCTATGGAAGCTCCGTTTTCCCATATAATATTTTGACGCAGCCGCTCTGTCTCCTTATTAAGGAAATCCGCGGAATTTTGCGGCAGTTCTATCTCCTGAAACGCATTCGTAATATAGTTACAGATATAGATCTTACTCCTGCAGTTTAGGAATACCCAGTGAAACTTCTGCCTTCTGCTCTCTTGTATCTGCTGCATATTTAGAAATAACTCTCCCGCGTCGATCTCGTATTCATTGAGCGGGTGCAGAAAAAGATAAAGACCGTTATACCGCCTGCGCTGATAATTTGTATTTAATTTTTCCAGCTTTTCACGAAATCGGTATTCCGCTTTATAAATATAATCCTGTTCCTTACTCTCATCGGGAAGGACTGCCCAAAAACGTCCATTATAAAAATGTAGACGTTCTCCATAACGTTCCACCATCATTTCAGGAAGTTCTTCCTGCCGACATCCCAAATATTTTTCTATAAATTTTTTTGTCTGTCCGTCATCCGGCAGCAGCGCCTGGCTTACTTCCAGTCCCAAATCCATTTCCTCATTGATCCAGTCCGGAGATTCACTTTTTAAAAAACTAGGTCTATATTCCTGCCAGAGATATTTTAAGGAGACAGCCGCATAAATTTCATTGAATAATTTTTCGTATACCATTGACCGATCCTCTTAAATAATTCTTCGATTGAAAAATAAGCAGCCAAGCTTATTTTTCAATCTATCTTCTCTCCATCTGCAACTTCCGAAACACCATTTTAATGTTATTTCTGAAAAAATCATCCTTGAAAATAAACAACATCAAACTATAAGCAGCAACACCTGTTGCGATCAGAGCTAAAAGTCCGAGAACCGTTTTGGGCAGATACCTTTGAACAGCCAACAGCACCAGCAGCATAAGAAAGGATGATACAAGATATTTAAAAGCGCCTTCAAATATCTTCTTTAACTCCAACTGATGCGACAAACAGCAATATCCGATCTGTATGACGACACCAATGATCTCGGCACTGACAGAAGCGATCGCCGCCCCTACCGCACCGATTTTTGGAATTAAAATAAAATTTATAGCCAGATTGCACACAGCCGCTACCGCTACCGAAAATGTATAGACATTTTGCTGTTTTGTCGATATCAGATACGAGTAGCCTGTCAGATAAGCCAGACTGACCGAGACTACAAGTATGCTGAAAATCGGCATCAGAACTTCTACCAGATCGTATCCCTCTCCAAAAAAGACCGGCACGAAAGTCCCCGCCACCCCGATCAGTCCAAACATAATGGGAAAGGCAAGAAACGTAGTAAACCGATATGCTTTATATATGTAAAACAAGACATCTTCCTTCATTTGATTTTTATATAGATTAGCCACCCTCGGCAGAACCACCATCGCAACTGAGGTGACAATACTCAGGGAAAATCTGGCAACCTTTTCCGCCTGTTCATAACAACCGTTCTGATAAGAAGATCCGGTGATCCAGCCGATCATTGATTTATCCAGCACGCAATATACCTGCGTTGCCATGGTTGGAAGAAATAATAATATGATATCCTTAATATTTTTCAGAGGACGCACATCCTTCACCTTAACTAATATTTTGGGCAGACCAAACCACATGGAAGCATTACCCAGAATAGAAAATCCTACTATTGACGCGGCATACAGCCAAAGATCTGATGGATCGTTGATAAATACAAAGATAAATACCATATTGAGGATCTTCACCACGAAATTTCTGATGGCAATTTTCTTAAAATCTTCGATCCCACAATAAAACCACGAAATATCAAATATAACATTAACAATGTTAATGGATAAAATAAAATAGATCAGAATATTTTCTTTTATAAAAGAAATGACAATGAAAAAGAACGCCAGACAAATCGTACTGGCTAACATCCTGAAAATCTGGATCTCCCAGAACACCTTAGAACATTCTTCTTTATTGTTTCTGACGCAGGCGATGCTCCGCTGTCCATAAAGCGTTGTTCCCAATATCGCGGTAATGATAAAATATGACGCGATCGAATTGACATAGCTGTAAATGCCGATTCCATCCGCCCCCAATACCCTTGACAGATATGGAGTCAGGATCAACGGAACTAATAAAATAAATACCTGATTTATCGTATTCCATATATAATTACGGCTCACACTCGGACTTTGACTCATTATTTTTTCCCCGTATAAACTACCAATAAAAATTTAAGCGCACTTCTTATTCTACACTGACTTCCCCTGTTTGTCAAAATCAGATTTTATGACGCCTGTCCCAGCATATTTTCAATAAATATTCCATATCCTTTTGCAGAATCCCTGACCAAAACATGTGTTACCGCCCCGATCAGCTTGCCGTCCTGCAGGATCGGAGAACCGCTCATCCCCTGCACGATGCCTCCTGTCATTTCCAGAAGCTCCGGGTCTGTGACTGTGATCGTCAGTCCCTTATTATCATTGCTGTTAATATTGATACTGTCAATCCGGATATCATAATACGTCAATTCTCCCGAGATGTCACATAAAATCTGTGCAGATCCCAAATGCACCTCACTTCGGTAGCCTACTTCAACCGGCTGCAACACATTGTCCGTAATCTGCTGACTGAGATTGCCAAATACCCCATTTGGAGTATTAGATTCGATCGTTCCGATGATATTATCATGAACATAATGGATCATGCCGGTGATTTCCCCAGGATGTCCTGACTGACCTTTTTCGATGGCAACCACTTTGGAACGGTAAAGTTCTCCCCTGTTCATATCCATAAGCACTCCGCTGTCAGTATCGGCAATCCCGTGACCCAGCGCGCCAAAATTCCCATCCAGATCGAGATAAGTCAAGGTCCCGACGCCCTGGGCGCTGTCCCTGACCCAGATACCAAGCTTATAATCACCTGACTGGTTTTGTACCGGCGTCATTGTCACTGACATAATTTCCCCGTTTCTACGCATCATCACAGTAAGCGGTCTGCCGTTCGAGTTTTCGATCAGCTCGATCAATTCTCTTTTTCTATTAATCTTCTGACCATCTACCGCAAGAATATAATCACCCTTCTGCAGAAATCCTTCTGCCGGCGCACATTCAATCCCCATATTGTTCACAAAAGACCCTGTATCGAGTATCAGGATACCATCTGTCTCCACATAGATGCCCACTGTCGTTCCCATAGGGATCAGCATTTTTTCTTCTACTACCCTGATGGACACTTCCTTGTATGGAATAATGCCAAATAACTTCAAAGAAGCGACATAGTTTTCCCGTTCCCCGGTGACCATAGTAAATTCCCGTGAAAAATCAATCGGAATATTTGATCCGCCCCCTGCCGTTTCGGGCACAATCACGCCGCTGACCGGCACACAAAAATCGATCTCCTGTTCAGAACATGCCTTTAAATTGATGGCATCCGGAATCATGGACAGATAATATTGGTAAACTGCCGTCAAACACCCCAGAGTCCCCAATAAAGCTGTAAAAAATATTAATCTCTTTAAAAATCTGCGGCCCATACAGATACCTAGCCTTTCCGTAATCTTATTTTTGAAAAACACTGATTTATCGGCGCTTCCTCAGAAAAAGGACATGCCGAATTTAAAGGCGTGTCCTTTTTAGTATGTCACATTTTTAAAGATTTAAATGTTATTTTATTTTAGTTTGATCTGCCAGATTTTTCAATTCTTGTGCATTTTTTAACACAACGTCTGTAATACTGTCCGCGCCAAGAAGCCTTGCAATCTCCGTGATCATCTCATCCCTGCCAAGGGTCTTAAGCGTGGTCACCGTCTTTTGTTCCGCCTCCTTTTTTTCGATCAGGAAATGCGTATCCGCCATCGCTGCGATCTGCGGAAGATGGGTAATACAGATGACCTGATGCTCTTTTCCAAGAATTGCCATCTTTTCCGCAACTTTCCACGCCGTCTTTCCGCTGATCCCGGCATCAATCTCATCAAAGATCAAAGTATCGATCTGATCTTTCCGGGCAAATACCGTCTTCAACGCAAGCAGGATACGCGACAGCTCCCCGCCGCTGGCAACCTCCTTCAGGGGACGCAGCTTCTCGCCGGGATTCATGGAGATCAGAAAATCCACCTCGTCATATCCATCAATACTACAGCTTTCTTTTTTGGAAACATCAACCACAAAAGAAACTTTCAAAAAATTCAGATCCTCCAGCGCCTCCTGGATCTGCACAGATAAGCTTTTTGCCTGTCGCTCCCGGATCATATGGGCTTTATCAGCCATACCGTACATCTTCTTTTCCAAAATGGAAATTTCTTCTTTCAGATGTGCGACATAATGCTCCAAATCTTTTAATTTTTCCAACTTTTCCTGTTGCTTTTCACCATATGCGATCACCTGTGCGATACTCGTACCGTACTTTGCCTTCATATGATTGATGCAGTCCAGTCTTGTCTCCGCCTCGTCGTATTCCTGCTCTGAGAATGACGCGCCCTCCATATAATCCGTCAGCCCTCTTGCAGCGTCATGAAGCAGGCTCTCCGCATCGGTAAGCTGCTCCAAAACCTGTGTCAGTCCATCATCTAAGCCTGCTGCCTGCTTCAACTCATGAAGCGCATATCCAAGACGGTTCAATATCCCGTCATGCTCCTGCTCCAGATAACCGGCGCTTCGATTGACCATTTCAGCAATCCGTTTAAAATTCTGCATTTTATGGAACTGCTTCTCCAGTTCCTCATCTTCCCCATCTCTGAGATTGGCGGAAAAAATCTCATTCACCTCATATTCCGCCAAGGCAATCTCCCTCTGTCTGGCGGCATCGTCCATGAATAACTGTTCCAGTTCCTTTTTGTGTTCCTCACACACCCTGTACTGCTTTGCCAGCTCCGCTTTGATCTCCTCAAGCTCCCCGCCGCAATAATCATCCAAAATCGCCTGACATTTCTTATTCTGCAGAAACGTCTGATGTTCCCGTTGTCCATGAATATTGATCAGAAGTTCGGCAAGCTCCTTTACCTGTTTTGCAGATACCGTCTCCCCACATACTTTCATGATGCTTTTTCCGGGCATGATCTTTCTTGTCAGGATCAGGATTCCATCCTCTTCCACCGGAAGCTCCATATCCCTGATCTTTTCTATCAGCTGCTCCTGTCCGATCTGAAATACCAGCTCCACAAGTGCATAATCCGCGCCCTCGCGGATGACGTCATGCTCCGCCTTTCCGCCAAGCGCATAACCGATCGATCCGATCACAATAGATTTACCGGCCCCTGTTTCTCCTGTCAGAAGATTCAGCCCATCATGGAAACTGATTTCCGCCTCCTCGATCAATACGAGGTTTTTTACGTGCAAACTGACTAACATATTACCACTCCTTTACATAAGTATTTTTCCTTCTCCTATCTGATACTTATGCATTAGACACTCAACCTTTTATGTAACACTTCCAAAAATCCTGCGTCGCTTAACTTGACCATCTTTGTTACCTGGGATGAACGGAATACTGTCACCTTGTCCCCCGGATGAAGGATGCCCTGTCCGACGCCGTCAAAACATGCTTCTACCTCTACCGGTTTTTCTCCCCTTGGCGGAAGGACCTCAATCTCTATCTTATCCTCCGGCGAAAGGATAATGCTTCGGTTGCTGATCGTGTGCGGGCAGACCGGTGTCAGTACGATCAGCCTCGCCCTGGGTTCCACGATCGAACCGCCCGCAGAAAGATTGTAGCCGCTTGAACCGGTAGGCGTGCTTAATATGATCCCGTCTGCATAAAAATCGTTAAGATATTTTCCGTTTACAAAAACTCGATATCCGATGATCTGAAAATCTCCGCGCCTTGTCAGTACAACATCATTCAGCGCGCTGATAGCTTTGGCGCCTGCTGCCCCCGTGTCCTCTCCTTTGCAGTCAGCCACGCCAGCCAGCATCATCCGTTCTTCGATATGATAATCATCCGCAACCAGCCGCCTCACGGCCGCGGGAATATTTTCCCTTTCGATCTCCGTCAGATATCCCAGCGTACCAAGATTGATACCGATCAGCGGAATCCCCAAGCCAACAATATCATTTGCCGCCCTGATCATCGTCCCGTCGCCGCCAAGTACAATGACGCACTCAGTGTCCGCCCCAATACGCCCGGACGTTCTTTCTTCTATCTTCTCTTCTACCACAACCTCCACGCCGGGGTCGCATCGATAAAGCTCCTCCCGTACTGAAAATGCAATTTTCAGATCAACGTCTTTGAGGTGGTTCGGCATAATATAAAATCTTTTCATATTAATCCCCCATTCCGCC
>DLOP01000169.1:28122-31612 GCA_002478505.1 Lachnospiraceae bacterium UBA7481 | reverse complement strand
CCATGCCTTTCCGTAACCTGCGATTTGGGCCGCAGCTCTGCTGCCATCGGAGGAAATTCCTTTCACGCAAGTTGACTGTGCGCAGCATCTACTATCTCCCCGACCACAGACAACCCTATCCTGTCTTCTTCTCCGGACTTTTCTATCTCAAACAGATATTCAATATTTCCCTCCGGTCCGCGGATCGGCGAATAATCAAGATTCAACAGTCGAAACCCTGTCTCCCCCGCATAACCAAATGCCGCTTTGATCACTTCCTCATGTATCTTCGAATCCCTTACGACACCTTTTTTACCAACCTGTTCCCTGCCCGCTTCAAACTGAGGTTTGATGAGACATACCATCTTTGCCTTCTCTTTTAATAATGGATACGCTGCCGGCAGTATTTTAGACAGAGAGATAAAAGAAACATCGACCGATGCAAAATCTATGGGATCTGACAGATCCTCCGGTTTTATGTATCGAAAATTGGTTTTCTCCATACAGATCACGCGTTCATCATTGCGCAGCTTCCATGCAAGCTGACCATGCCCGACGTCAATGGAATACACCCTGACTGCGCCATTTTGCAGCATACAATCGGTAAATCCGCCTGTTGACGCTCCGATATCCATACAGACCATGCCGTCAAATTTTAATCCGAATACCTGCACTGCCTTCTCCAGCTTCAGTCCGCCTCTGCTCACATACTTTAAGGGTGTACCATGAAGTTCGATCTTCACCTTGTCTTCCTCAAATGAAGCGCCTGCCTTGTCTTCCCGCTGTCCGTTAACAAACACATTGCCTGCCATAATTACAGCCTTAGCCTTTTCTCTTGACTCTGCAAGTCCCTGCTTACACAGCAGAACATCCAAACGTTCCTTCATATGATCTCAAGTATCCTCTCCAAAATATGCTCCGCATCGATTCCCACTTCTGCTTTTAACAAATCCACATTGCCATGCTCTACATATTCATCCGGAATCGCGATGGACAGAAGTTTTTCCGGTGATTTCTGTCCCGATATGCTTTCCTCATCCCGGATTTCCCTGACTTTTTCCCCAAAACCTCCGCTGGCAACATTTTCCTCCATTGTAACAACCAGCTTGTGGGTAGCAAATGCTGTCCGGACCATTTCCTTATCCACCGGTTTCACAAATCTCGCATTGATCAAGGAGCATCTATGCCCTTTTTCTTTGAGCATCTCCCTTATCTTTACTGCCACCCTGACCATGCTTCCAACAGCAATCAGGCAGATCTCATCTTCCTGAAAGATTACCTCGCTCCTGCCATACACAATAGGGCTGCGGTACTCCTGCAGTCCCGCATAAGCTTCCCCACGGGGATATCTGATCGCGATCGGTCCCGCAAAGTCAACAGCGAACTTCAGCATATCGGAAAGTTCCCATTTATTTTTTGGCGCCATGATATGCATATTAGGAATCGATGAAAGATAGGAAAGATCAAAGATCCCCTGATGCGTCTCCCCATCGCTGCCTACCAGTCCTGCCCTGTCAATCGCAAATGTTACCGGCATATTCTGAATACAGACATCATGCAGGATCTGGTCGTATGCGCGCTGCAGAAAAGAAGAATACACAGCCACGATAGGCTTCATGCCCCCCGCTGCCAGTCCCGCGGCAAAGGTAACGGCATGCTCCTCAGCGATCCCCACGTCAAAAAACCGCTCAGGAAATATATTATGAAACCGTTTCAGTCCCGTTCCATCCGGCATCGCCGCTGTGATCGCTACAATCTTTTCATCCTGCTGTCCCAGCTTGCACATCACCGTAGAAAATACATCCGTATAATTTGCCCTCTCCCTGATCTTCTTCGGCAGACCGGTTTCTATTTCAAAAGGCTCCGCCCCATGGAATCTGGCAGGATGCCTCTCTGCCGGAGGATAACCTTTTCCCTTTTGCGTCATAGCATGGATGATCACCGCATTTTTACATCTCTTAGCATCTTTGATTGCACGCATCAGCGCATTGATATCATGTCCGTCCACCGGTCCAAGATACGTCAGTCCCATATCTTCAAAAAACATCCCCGGAATAACCAGATGCTTGGCACTGCTCTTGACACGCCGGATCGTCTCCACAACTCCCTCGCCTCTTTTGGATTTCATCAGTGTATTATAAACGCCCTCTTTCAGACCAAGATACGGTTCCGCCGTCCTGATGCCGTTCAGATATTGGGAAATACCTCCTACATTCTCGGAAATAGACATATTATTATCATTCAGTATGATGATAAAATTCGATTCCAGTTTGGAGGCATTGTTCATCGCCTCATAAGCCATACCCCCGGTCAGGGAACCATCCCCGATCACAGAAACAACGGTATAATTTTCCCCTTTGAGATCTCTCGCCATGACCATGCCAAGACCTGCGGAAATAGATGTGGAACTATGTCCTGTATCAAAACAATCGCATTCACTTTCTTTTCGTTTCGGGAAGCCGCTCATTCCGCCAAACTTCCGAAGCGTATCAAACCCTTCCTTGCGTCCGGTCAGGATCTTATGGGTATAGGACTGATGTCCGACATCCCAAATGATCTTATCTTCCGGCAGACTCAAACTTAAGTGCAGCGCCATTGTCAGCTCTACAGCGCCAAGATTGGAACCAAGGTGTCCTCCATTCTCACTGATTTTCTCTATCAAAAAAGTCCGGATCTCCTCTGCAAGCCGTCCATAATCCTTACGGTCGATCAACTTAATATCATTTTCCTGTCTGATATACTCCAGAAGGGATTCCCCTGTCTCCCGTTCTTGCTTATCAAATGTCATGGCTGTCTCCTTATTTCCCTCTCATCCCGTATATCCGGCACATTTATTCTGCCTGCTTTAACGCTTTTCTATCGTCGTCAGATACTGCTACATCTTCCTCTCCATCAGATGTTTCATCAACTCTGTAAGAAATTCCAGAGACCCCGTCACTGACAGGGTATCCAGCAGGCTGACCGCCTCCTCTGACATACGCTTCTGGTCTTCCTTCGCGCCCGCCAGTCCCTTGTAGGACACATACGTCATCTTATGATTCCTTTCATCGCTTCCGACTGGTTTTCCCAATTCTTCTGTGGTACTGGTGATATCCAGGATATCGTCCTGTATCTGAAATGCCACGCCAAGATTATAACCAACCTTCTCTAATGACGCAATATCTTCCTCCGGCGCACCCGCCAGTATAGCGCCGATCATCAAAGACGCCTGTATCAACGCAGCCGTCTTACACCTGTCCACAAACAGGATCTGCTCCAGATCAGGCAACTCTCCATTTTTCTCTGCCTCCACATCCTTCGTCTGACCGCCGATCATGCCATAAATACCCGCTTTATAATAAAGCGTACGCATCGCATAGCACATCCTTTTTTGCAATGCCGGATCTTCCTCTTCCATCATCGCTTCTGATAAAATTTCCATGGAATAATTCAACAATGCATCGCCTGCCAGCACCGCCATAGCCTGTCCATATTTTACATGGGTCGTAGGCAGTCCGCGCCTGAGTTCATC
>DLOP01000169.1:27865-28004 GCA_002478505.1 Lachnospiraceae bacterium UBA7481 | reverse complement strand
GTTTTCCTCCTGCCTGCAGGCTGTAATTCATGGCTTCCAGCACTGTCCTCTGATATCCTTCCTCTTTTGGAAGATACAAGCGGAGTACCTCTTCTATGTCCGCAGTCCTCTTCTCAAGTTCTTTATCAAAATTCATCTA
>DLOP01000169.1:27705-27825 GCA_002478505.1 Lachnospiraceae bacterium UBA7481 | reverse complement strand
TCATTGCACTGTTTTAGCAGCTTCATTCCCTGCTCATAAAGAGAAAAAGATTCCTCAAGACCAATCTCCTTATCTTCCAGCTTCTCGATCATTTCATCTAACTGCTTAAAATTTTCCTCC
>DLOP01000169.1:27478-27653 GCA_002478505.1 Lachnospiraceae bacterium UBA7481 | reverse complement strand
CAATCTTTCCGTTCGTTACACTGATCCGCAGAAAGTCTCCCTTTTTCACCTGATGGATATCCGTTACTACATTTCCGCCGGCATCCGCCACATATCCGTATCCGTGTCCCAATTTTTCCAATGGAGACAAACCCTTAAACTGTTCAAGATAAATCTGCAGCCGGTGTCTTCTGTC
>DLOP01000169.1:27309-27436 GCA_002478505.1 Lachnospiraceae bacterium UBA7481 | reverse complement strand
TTTTTTCATTTAACTGCTTCTCCGGAGACAACGCCTGCAGCCTAAGCGCCGCTTTCTCTATTAAAGAGCGTTTCGCTTCAAAATGACTGTTCCACAAATATGTCAGCCGCTTCTGATATCCGGCGAG
>DLOP01000169.1:26869-27282 GCA_002478505.1 Lachnospiraceae bacterium UBA7481 | reverse complement strand
GGCCGAAGGCGTCGGTGCTCTCATGTCAGCGACAAAATCCGCAATGGTAAAATCCGTTTCATGCCCTACTGCAGAGATGGTGGGGGTCATACAGTCAAAAATCGCCTGAGCAACAATCACCTCATTGAATGCCCACAAATCTTCCATGGAGCCTCCGCCCCGCCCCACGATGATGACGTCCACGCCATAATCATCCAGTGCAGCGATTCCTTCCGCAATACTTTCCGCCGCATGCTCTCCCTGCACCAGCGCCGGATATAATATGATCTCCAGATATGGATTCCTGCGCTTGGAGATATTGATGATATCCTGCACTGCTGCTCCTGTAGGCGCCGTAACAATGCCCAGCCGACGGATATACGCCGGAATCGGTCTTTTATATTCCGCCGCAAACATCCCCATTTCTTCCATCT
>DLOP01000169.1:26540-26694 GCA_002478505.1 Lachnospiraceae bacterium UBA7481 | reverse complement strand
TTTTCATCTTTCAGCGTAAAATAAATATGCCCCGACGAATGATATTTGAGATTGCTGACTTCCCCTCGGACATAAACAAGCCCAAGCATAATATCCTGGGCAAACATATTCTTAATATAGGAATTGACCTGACCTACGGAATATATATTCACAT
>DLOP01000169.1:24065-26442 GCA_002478505.1 Lachnospiraceae bacterium UBA7481 | reverse complement strand
ATATTTTTTTGCCAGCTCAACGGCCTCATTGATTGCTACCGAATCCGGCACTTCCTCATCATAAAGGATCTCATACAGCGCAAGGCGCAGTATTGCCAGCTCAACCTTACCGACACGCTTGAGGGACCAGCCGGTAAGCGCGTCCTCCAGCTTCTCATCCAACTCGTCAAGACAGGCAAGGAGTTTTGACAGCTTATCCCATATTTCTTCCTTCTGCCCGTCTTCTATGGTTGGTTCTTCCTCGGCAAAATACAACTCTGCCTGCGCTTCCATTTCATCCCTGTGATGAAACTCCGCCTGAAATAAAAGTTTAAAGATCTGCTCTCTTACTTTTCTTCTGCTCATACTCATCTAATATCCATACTCTTATTTATGATTTCTTTTCGCCTTTTTCACGATGCATGGAAACACTCGAAATCCTGATATTCACATCTGCGACAGTAAGCCCCGTCATCGTTTCTATCGCCGTCTTTACTTTATCCTGTACCATCCGGCATGTCTTAGGGATATTAAAGCCATACTCTAAGACAATGGCAAGATCTATCGTCACCACGTTGTCTATGATGTCCACCTTCACGCCTTTTGTCAGCTTCTTCATACCGACCTTGCTCATCAGTTCATTGGTAATATTCCCGACAAGCGCAGATACCCCCTCAATTTCCGTTGCGGCCAGGGAAGCGATCATAGCAACGACATCATCTGCGATCTGTACCGTACCAATATTTCTGACATCCTGGGAAATAGTAATATTATTCGCATCCATAGTAGTAACCTCCTAATATATTCGCCTTGTATATATGTTCGATTATACCAAAGCTGATTTCATTTGGCTAGTCAAAATATCTGACAGCCTACACACTATAGCCATATACTAATCGTATAAAGCTGATCATCAACCGCATATATCACCGACTGCGTCTGTTCTGACAGGAATAAAAAGATCTTCTGGTTTGTAATCAGTTCTTCCTGCATCTTGGCAAAGGCAACAGAATCGCCGCATTTTAATGTCACTGTCTCCCTACCCTCTGCATATGCATTTTCAAAAGCCTTCCTGACTGCCGCCTCATTATAATCAGTAAAATACAGATTCTCCATGATATAATAATTAGCTTCTGTTGCAATGCACTGCGGCATAGGCACAACACTGTCAATAATATGCGTTTTCAAAAGCTGCTCTGTTGTAATATTCAAAAATTCATAACTAATCAAGGTGGAAGAACTCTGCATCAACTGTCCGTCCATGCGATAACTCGCGTCTCCCCAGGTCGGATCCATATAATAATATGCCCCATCGATCTGTACCAGATTCCACGCATGACCCTCGCCGCTGTCCACCCTGCCTACAACCATGGTACACGGAACATCCAGACGTTCCAACAGATATTGCGCCGCCTTTGCATAGCCCTGACATACCGACTCGCCGTTTATAAATACGGAAAGAATATTCTGGTTATCAGGGGAATCCAGCACATACTCCGTATGTCCAATAATATATTCATAGATATATCTTACCTTTTCATAATCAGACGCATTTCTGGAGATGCCGCTGAAACACCGGCCGACATATTGATCAATGGAAATCTGCAGCAGCCTGGTTTCCTCCAGCGTATAAGTATATTTGCCGGAAAAAGTCAGGTATAAAATATCATTTCCCTTAGAATATCTCATATAAGAATATCCGTCGATCCAATAGATCTCCGGATGATCTGCGTGTACATAGAGAAACACCTTCTGCAGGACATCGGAGTCGTTGGTGGAAACCTTGATATTTTCCGCATGATGCTCTATGATCGTAAGAATCTCAACATAAAGCGGACGAAGGGACTCCTCCAGCATATCGTAAGCATATCTTCCTTCCTGCGACGCCATCCGCCCGCGGATCCCTTCCTCTGTCAGTCCGATCGCTGCTCTGGCTGATTCCTTCTCATCATTCATGGAATCAGTTACAACTTCTTCTCCTGACGCCTCAATAACAGGAGCCGTATAACCCGTCTCAGGTCCTGCCGTCATCCCGCCGCCTGTTCCCTGTACGCTTCCCTGCGCAGCAGTATTATGATTCAAAAAATTGGTGTTGGAACCGGATGTCTCGCAGCTTGAAAACAAGGCTGCAATTAACAGCAATATAATAAAATGCTTTATCGTTGAACCCTTTTTCCTCATCCTAATCCTCCATGTCAGAGCAGTTTCACAGCGTTCAGATTGAAAAATAAGCTATCAAGCTTATTTTTCAATNNTGATATTCTATCCATTAATTGACGGCAAATTCACAAAGTTTCAATCCCGGATTGCGTTCCAGCGTCATACCGACGCTCCATGCATTGATAAACAGCAACAGCGGATTGCCCTTCATATCCTGCACACGCTTCATATCGGAAGT
>DLOP01000169.1:18994-24004 GCA_002478505.1 Lachnospiraceae bacterium UBA7481 | reverse complement strand
ATCTCTACATTATATTCATTTTCCAGACGGTATTTTAACACTTCAAACTGCAGTACGCCGACGACACCGACGATAATCTCCTCCATGCCGGTGGAGATTTCATGGAAGATCTGGATCGCACCCTCCTGAGCAATCTGCGTAATTCCCTTTACAAACTGCTTCCGCTTCATGGTATCCACCTGCCGCACCCTTGCGAAATGCTCCGGTGCAAATGTGGGAATCCCTTCATAGACAATGGAATCCTTTGTCGCGCATACCGTATCTCCGATCGAGAAGATTCCCGGATCGAATACGCCGATGATATCTCCCGCATAAGCCTCATTTAAAATCTTTCTTTCGCTTGCCATCAGCTGCTGCGGCTGTAAAAGCCGGAGAGTACGTCCGCCCTGCACATGCCTGACCTCCTCCGAAGCATCAAATCTTCCNNCAGGCGAAGATTTCTCCCGCCTTGCACATGCCTGACCTCTTCCGAGGCATCAAACCTTCCGGAACAGATCCTCATAAAAGCAATCCTGTCGCGATGTGCCTTGTTCATATTCGCTTGGATTTTAAATACAAATGCCGAAAAATCATTTTGCACAGGATCGATCAATCCCTGCTCCGCCTTTCTGGGCAGCGGCGTAGTCGTCATTTCCAGAAAATATTTAAGAAATATCTCCACGCCGAAATTCGTGAGGGCGGAACCAAAGAATACCGGCGTCAGCTTTCCCTGATGCACTAAAGAAAGATCATATTCCACGCTTGCAGCGTCCATCAGTTCCATTTCCTCATCTAACTTGTCCTTCGCCTCCTGACCGATGGCTTCCAGTATCTTATCCTGATCGTCAACCGGTATGACCAAAGTCTCTCCTTCTTTGGTACCCTTCTCCGTATCGGAGTAAGTGATGACACACGCTTTCTGTCGGTCATAGATTCCTTTAAATCCTTTGCCTGATCCGATTGGCCAGTTGATCGGACAGGTATCGATCCCTAACTCCTTTTCGATCTCATCCAACAGGTCAAGCGTCTCATTGGCGTCTCTGTCCAGCTTATTGATAAATGTAAAAATAGGAATCCCCCGCATGCCGCAGACTTTAAAAAGTTTTCTGGTCTGTGCCTCTACGCCCTTCGAGGCGTCAATGACCATTACGGCAGAATCCGCCGCCATCAGCGTACGATAAGTATCCTCCGAAAAATCCTGATGTCCCGGCGTATCCAGAATATTGATGCAGTATCCGTCATACTCGAACTGCAGCACCGAAGATGTTACTGAAATACCTCTTTCTTTTTCAATCTCCATCCAGTCTGACACTGCATGTCTTGCCGTCGCCTTACCCTTTACGCTTCCCGCAAGATTGATCGCCCCGCCGTATAACAGAAATTTTTCTGTCAACGTCGTCTTTCCGGCATCCGGATGGGATATGATCGCAAAGGTCCTTCGTCTATTGATTTCTTTTATCAGATCGCTCACCGCCAGCCTCCTACAGCATGGATGTCCCACTGATCTCAGAGGGTATCCCAAGATAATTTAAAATAGTTGCCCCAATATCGGAAAATGTCTCCCGCGTTCCATAATTGACAGGGGCAATCTTCTTTCCATACATCAAAAATGGCGTATATTCTCTGGAATGATCCGTAGAAACAGTATATGCCGGATCACATCCATGATCTGCCGTAACCATCAGCACATCCTCTTCCCGCAGTTTTTCAAGAATCTTCGGGAGTTGTTCATCAAAATATGTCAACGCCTTTGCATATCCGTCCACATCATTTCTATGTCCATACAGCATGTCATAATCCACAAGATTGACAAAACACAATCCTTCAAATTCCTCATCCATATATTCTAAAGTTTTTTCAATACCGTCAGCATTGCCGGTGGTATAGACAAAACGGCTGATGCCCTTACCTGCAAAAATATCTTTGATCTTCCCTACGGAAAGGACTTCCATTCCCGCTGACGTGATCTGGTCTAACATCGTGGTCCCCGGCGGCTCCAATGAAAAATCATGACGTCTGGAAGTTCTCGTATATTCCCCGTCAGAGCCGATAAACGGTCTGGCGATCACCCTGCCCACACCATGTCTTCCGGTCAGCATCTCTCTTGCCATCCGACAATATTCATAAAGCGTCTCTACCGGAACCACTTCTTCATGTGCCGCGATCTGAAATACGCTGTCTGCGGAAGTATAGACGATCAGATCTCCGGTGCGCACATGTTCATCCCCGTATTTTTTTATAACCTCAGTACCGGAATAAGGAAGATTACACAGAACTCCCCGTCCTGTTTTATGACAGAATTCCTCTATTACTTCCTTAGGAAAACCGTCCGGATAGGTAGGCAGCGGCTGCTTTGAGACCAATCCCGCAATCTCCCAATGACCGATAGTTGTATCTTTCCCTTTGGAAGCCTCCTTCATACGCGCAACAGATGCTGCCGGATGGTCGGTCCCTTCCGCCCAGTCAATACCGTCAATGTTAAACAAACCCAGTTTCTTCATATTCGGCATACGAAAATAAGGACTTTTTGCAGCGGACTTTAATGTATTGGTTCCTTTGTCACCATAATCCGCCGCATCCGGCATTTCACCGATCCCTACGCTGTCTAATACGATCAAAAATGTCCGTTTCATCTTTAGCCTCCATATTATTTTCCCCTATGCTCACGCATGAACAAAAATCAGCCTGCGAATAAATTCGCATCTGATTTTTGTTCATGTGTGAGCGCACTGCTCATGGCTAACGCGGATATTATACCACACTTTCCTATTTAATTCAATCCACGGAAACCGGCGTAATAATGATATTCTCCTCAGCTACAGATGTCTTTCTTGATACGATATCAATGATCTGCGCACACTGTGCATCCGTCAATTGCGACATTCCCACTACCACATCTGCTGTTCCGTCCGTCACACTGACAACTACCTCTGAAAATCCCTTTGCTTCCAGAAGGATTTCTGCAGAAGTTTCCTTTTCCGCAATATCCGTCAGGGCGATCATGCTGTTGGTAGCCTCCTGAATTGATGCTTCATCCGCGCTGGCGCTATTAATGATCTCCAATAATGCGCTTCTATTCTGCGACCTCGTTTGTTCCTTTAAAAGCCTTGCGGAAGCCAGACTGGTAATACTGGTCGTGGATGTAAATACAGCTTCCCCGGGTTCACTGTCTATAGTCAGCGTATTAGCGCCTTCTGCTTCCCCCTGTACCGGGATCAGTCCGTCTTCCGTTTGTGCCGCCATATCTTCTTTCAGATAATCTTCCGTGATTACCACGATCTCCTCGTCCATACTGTCAATGTCAATCAACTCGGCCGTCTCAATATCTTCTTCGGAAATATCCAGCAAGGCCGTAACATCCTCTCCCGTTTCTCCATTCATGATCTGCGATGTGCCGGCCGTCATGGTTTCTTCATCCACTTTGCTTCCGGTAAAGTTAAGATATCCGGCAACGGCGATCATAATAGCTAGTGCTGTGATCATAACATGATTTTTTTTAAATACCTTTTTCAATGCTTTCTCCCCGCTTCCTATTCTGATTTCATTCTTACTACTCTAATCTTATGTACGGGAACATCAAATAATGACTGTATGACATCAGTTATCTCAATTATTCTTCCCGGATCGTCCCCACCCTCTGCAACCACCACGACGCCTTCCACTCTGGGGGTAATGATCTTTTGACAATATGGGCTTTTCTGCCCGGTCTCATCCGTATAAAACACTGTGTTCTCCACTGTCTTTAAGGAATCCTGCCCTTCCGAAATATCATAATCCTTTAAGACAATCTTTTCATCTGATGCCGCAAGAGTGATCATCACCTTGACATGTCCCACACCTTCCATGCTTTGCAGCAGTTCTTCCAGCCTCTCCTCCATCTCCTGCTCATAGGAAGCGGTGTCTCCGTCTCCGCTGCCCGCAGACATGTCTTCTGCATCCTCCGGCGACGCCTGCCCCTTTTCTGTCATCCCCTCCTTCGGTCCCACCGGTATTGCAATCACCATTAAAAGGATTCCCAGCAGCGCCAGAATCAGAAGATTGTCTTTGGTAGCATACTTTTTAATGTACTTTTGCATTTTTCCCTTCAATCTGTCTCCCCCTCTCCTGTTTCCAAAAAATCTTCAACCAACAGCGAGCATATCCTGTCTTCCCATGCACTGATCTCCTCCTCCAGAGCTTCCTCCTCAAGCCGGATCTGCTGAGCATAATCCGCCGCTACATTCTCCCGAAGCATACTGACGATCGGAATAAACAAGATCATGATACAGATCAGGTCCATCAGGAAACGCATATATTTTCCATACTCCGCTGACGGGACCAGCTGGATCAGCATCTCGGCAATGATCATAAAAATGCTGGCTTCTTTCATAATATTCACGTAAGACTCCATCCGGGCTATTCTCCTTTATTTCCATAATGTTTTGTCAGGCAGTCACAAAAACCACAGCGTTCAGCACTTACATAATTTTTCTACTAAAAATTTCACATGGCATAGTTCTATCCGGCAGCTCCAAAGCAAAATACTACAATTATGGAAACGGCTATTAGATCCTACTGGAAGCCACGATCGCTATTACCATAAAATTTAATAGGACAGCGGATACCAGCAGGCGCAGCATCTGCATACAACAGTTGCCGGTTCTCTCCAACAGCGTTACCGGTCCGGCGTCCGTAACCAGTCCCACCAGCGCGCTTCCAAGATGTACGATCAGGACGACAACTAAAACTCTGACCATGGGCAGTACGCAGACGAGCACGATCAGGGAAAGCAGCACTATCCCGATACTGTTTTTAATCAGCAGCAGAGAGCCGCTGACCATCTGCATCGTCGTATCTGTAATATTGCCAAGTCCGGGCAATGCGGCAAGAATCTTCTGTGCCGTCCCATAACTGACACCGTCCAGCACCGGCGCAAATAATCCCTGCATCATGCTGAATCCTCCAACCAACGCCATACTGATCCTCAGGATCCACTTAAATAACCTGTTATGAAGCTTCAACAGATACTTCTATCTGATGGCTGCATTTTAT
>DLOP01000169.1:14725-18897 GCA_002478505.1 Lachnospiraceae bacterium UBA7481 | reverse complement strand
AAAACGCACAGTTCCTGCTGTTGCCGTTATAAAATAAGCCGGCAGCATCACATGCAGCAATTCGATCAGCCTGCTTATGCTTTCTCCGACGATCCTGACAATATCATAAAATGCAGCCATCAGATAGCCTCCAAGCAGCGCCTGTATCAGATAAGTTCCCATACTCATGATCTGCTTATTTTCATATAGGCCGGATATATTTCTGCACACTGCGGTCAGAAGACCGCATAGAAGGATCACGCAGAACAGCTCCCTGCGCGCCGTCCATTCGGCAATGATACATTCGATCCCCATATCCAAAAGCTTTATAGGATCCAATGGCAGCTCGCCGTATAGCAGCTGCTCCAACATTTCCTCAATCCTCAGTCCCTGTTCCGGCAGGATGCTTTCCAGCCAGTCATTGACTGCCGAAAAATCATACTCCCCAAGGATGCTCTCCACCAATCCTGTTCCGGAGGCATATCCCATCTCCATATGTATCCCCTCTCAAATAAACTATGACATTAGCATCAGATTCCTTTACAATGAAAAGCCATTAATAATATCAACCAGCGCCGCAAGGATCGGGATGCCAAGCATCAGGATGGACACCTTTCCAAAAACCCTGATACTATCCGATAACGCCAGAAATCCATTCTCCCTGCACAAAGATGCGCCAAATTCCGTAACCAGCGTAATCCCAACCGCTTTCAATAGCAGGAGCAGATACGGTCTGGCAAAAGACAGATTCTCCATCAGCCTGTCCAGATATTCCAGAATCACAAACAACCTCGAGATCAGACATGCAATGGTAAAAATGGCTACGCCAAGGGAAAGTACACTTCCTATCACCGGCTCTTTGGATCTGATCAGCATGGAGGCGATCACTGCAACGATTCCAAGCAAAGCAACTTGTATAATATCCATAATTATGATCCTCTGTCATCTATAATTCAAATAGACCCTGCACTAATGTAAACACTTCCACAATATACGGTATGATCCAGATCAGCACCATAACAATTCCGGCCAGGCTTAACAAAAACGCCTGATCATCCCTGCCACTGTGTTTGAGTATCTGATTCAGGAGTGTGATCAGAATACCTACCGCTGCAATTTTTAATATTATTCCTTCATTCATATCAGTATGATCACCCCCAATATCCCGACCGTGATACCCATACAGCAATATACCTTTCCCTTCTGCCGGTACTCATTTTCAAGATATTTTTTCTTTTCTTCCATTTCTCCCGATACCTGTTCAAAAATTTCTTCCCGATACCGGAGGTCCATTGCCTTCGCCAGATTTGTCAGTTCCATCATATACTGTATGTCTTCTTTTTTCAGACAGGTCTCTTCTGCCATACGCTTCAATGCCTCCTGCCACATATCCGCAAAACTTTTTCTCCCGCATTCCATCCCCTGATATATCCCATGAAAGATATTCTGATAGGGATCTCTGCTTTTTTCCGATATTTTCAAGAAGATCTCACCCAGTGAAGATCTCTGAAAACTTACTTCACTCTTAAAAGCTGCGATCAGCTGGGAAAGATAATTTAATTCACCCCGCCGTTCGAGCAGCTCCTTTGCCCGTATCCACCCATATAAGGAGGATGTCAGGATCAGCAGAACGGCCCCCATCATCCTGATCAACAGCATCATGCGCTCATCACCTGACTTCCGTATGCGTCCAGAACCATTTCAATCGTGCCAGCGCCGTGTGATCTGCTCATGATTACATATCTTTTAAACGCCTGCTCTTCTAATAAACCTTCCAGTCCTTTCTTTTTTCCGATGTCTTCCAATCCTTCCCCATGGATCGAAGCCAGAATATGGCAGCGNNCGATGGCGACCGCATCCTCTTCCCCGCCGATCTCATCCACCGCAACCAGATACGGATTCATAGAGCGCAGCAACAGCATCATTCCCTGTGATTTAGGACAGGCGTCCATAAGATCCGTCCTCGTCCCAAGATCATTTTGCGGCATGCCAAGATAACTTCCGCCGATCTCAGAACGTTCGTCGATCACGCTGACATTCCTTCCTTTTGCATACCTGCTTCCATCCGATACCTGCCGGATGATATCCCGCAGCAAAGTCGTCTTGCCACAACCGGGCGGTGATATCAAAAGGCAGTTCTGAAACTCCCCATCCTCATAAAGATAAGAAAGAATCCGGTCGGCAGCGCCCTTTATTTCATGAGCAATCCTAAGGTTCATAGAAGTGATATTTTTGATGGAACGGATATGCCCATTCTCCACGACGGCCTGTCCGGAAATACCGATCCTGTGTCCGCCCTGTATTGTCAAAAACCCTTTTGCAATCTCCTCCTCATACGCATACAGGGAGTAATGACAAAGATGCATTAATATGGATTCCAGATCTTTTTCATCGACCCGGTATGCCATACTGATATCCCTTGTCATTTCTCCCTGTAACGTTATTCCATACTCCCGGTTGCCGGCCGTCAGAAGAACAGGTCTGCCCGCTCTCAGGTGTATCTCCTGCAGTTCCTTTACCTGAGCCAGTCCGACCGCGATCCTTTGAAAGCAGTCCGGGAATATTTCTTTGATCATGCTATTGTCCATCATATACGCCACCTCCATATTTCAATATATGAGGTGTTGTCCTAATTATTCCTCCCGGATCATTTCTTTTTGCAGCCGCTTCATGATCTTTTTTTCCAAGCGGGAAATATAAGATTGGGAAATACCTAACAATTCCGCAACCTCTTTCTGGGTCATTTCCTGACCGTCCGAACGGTTGATCCCAAACCGCAGCATGATAATCGTCCGCTCCCGCTCCTTCAACCTGCTGATGGCACGCGTCAGCAGCGTTCTTTCCACTTCCGTTTCAATATCCCGGTAGATGATATCCTCCTCCGTTCCCAGCACATCTGACAACAGCAGTTCATTACCGTCCCAGTCCACATTTAAAGGCTCGTCAATAGAGACTTCCAGCTTTGTCTTATTATTCCTGCGAAGGTACATGAGTATCTCATTTTCGATACACCTGGAAGCATAGGTTGCCAGCTTAATATTTTTCTCTGAGCGGAAGGTATTGATCGATTTGATCAGTCCTATCGTTCCGATAGATACCAGATCTTCCACCCCGATACCTGTATTGTCAAATTTTTTAGCAATATAAACTACCAGCCGAAGATTACGCTCGATCAAAACCGGTTTCGCTTCCTCCGCTTTTCCGTTTTCCAATTTCCAGATCATTTCATTCTCTTCTTTGGTATTTAACGGCGGAGGCAGGACATCGCTTCCCCCTATGTAAAACAATTCGTTTTCCGTATCCTCCGGCAAAAGTCTATCCTTACACAAAAACCAGTAAATCTTTGCCGGCCAGTTAAAATCTAACATAACCCATTCCTTTCTTTCAGATAATCTAAATGAAGCAGCATCTGGTATTTTCCATGGGCGGATAATCTGCCATGATAAACTGCCAGAAGCATCTCCTGACAATGATAAGCTCCTCCGCTATCCATGATCTTCACCTGATGCACCTTGACAGCCGGGATCAGCCCGGCATCTGTCCCGACGGCATGGTACGGGATCATATAGACACCTTCCTTTTCTTCCAAGATATTACACAAGATACTGCTTTCTTCCACTACACAAACGGCTTTCCCGCTGATCGGTTCCCGAAGGTCATTGCCTGTGTCCAATAATGCCACGAGCTCATGCTCTTTCCCCCGATAAGAAAAACAAACATGATACAGTGTCTTTCCCCTCTGCCGAAGAAGCCATATCCCCAAAACCGCTGCCATCAAGACAGCAATAACAAGGCGGACTCCACTAATTCCGGTGAGCTTCTCCAGCCTGTATGACGCCTGAAAGCATCCGGTCAGATACATGACCACGATCAGCATGACAAGCATAACGCCTCCCGCCATCCTCTTATGGATCCTGCCATATATAAAACAGAACATTAATGTTCCGGTCAGGCACTCCGTCATGACACAGCCCCATCTGCGTATGCCGGCGGGCAGAAACAGGCATACGATCCTNNCGCCGCACTCCACAGTGTTCCGCAAAGCAGCAGCCGTTTCCAAGATGTCTTTCGATGCATCAGCATCCCCACAAGCAGCATCAGCAGGACATAAACAAGCAGATATTCCGTAAACAACCGGTCTAAATATATGGTGTAATGTAAAGAAGCATCCCGTTCCATATCTCCATCCTTAT
>DLOP01000169.1:12294-14687 GCA_002478505.1 Lachnospiraceae bacterium UBA7481 | reverse complement strand
CATACAATTTATTTATACATCTTTCGAGCATTTTCCGCAGGGAAGCATATAAAACATCAACAAAAACGTGCCGGGATGAAAAACATCATGGAATATGCAAAACAAAAAAGACATGACATATCATTATCTGACAATATCATGTCTTATTATCCTAACGATGAAAGAATCCAGATTAAGAATCAGACCTCTTCATAAAGGAAGGAAGCTGGTAATTCTTATCCTCGATCTTACTCTTAAACTTCCCGTTAAAAGTCGGAATGTTGGAGGTTCCCATATTGCCGGTTCTAAATGTCGGCCGTTCCGGTGTCTCTGGAATTTCCGGATTCTCCAAGCCCACATCCTGACTCATGACCGGAGCCGCCTCATAATTCGGTCTTGGCGCAATGGGCGCTGCCGTCGTCCTCGCCGCTTTAGGAGCGCTTTGAGGAATATATGTATTATTGGCATTGGTTCTTGACGGGCGATATTCATCCGCCCCTACGATCCTGCTCATCGGTGCGGAAGGCGGCTCTATGCCGGTAGCAATAACTGTGACGACACAGGTATCCTTCATCGTCTCATCGCTTCTGGTACCGAAGATAACATTTCCTCTGTCTCCTGTAATCTCCTGAATATAATCAGCTGCCACACCGGCATCATACAATGTAATATCGCCGGTTACATTTAAGATGATATCCGTCGCATCTGCGATCGTAGTCTCAAGCAACGGACTCTCCACAGCATTCTTAACTGCCTCCAGCGCCTTATCATCGCCTGTACCTGTACCGATACCCACATGTGCAACACCTTTATCCTTCATAACTGTCTGGATATCAGCAAAATCCAGATTGATCATGGACGCCTGGTTGATCAGATCGGTAACTCCCTGTACCGTCTGCTGCAATACTTCATCCGCCTTACGAAATGCCTCGGGGATAGAAGTCCTCTTATCTACGATTTCAAAAAGTTTCTGGTTCGGGATCACCATCATGGTATCAACATGCTTTCTCAGCTCCTCGATACCTTTGATAGCATTTTCCATACGCTTTTTCTGTTCAAAATTAAATGGCTTAGTCACAACCGCAACTGTCAGAATCCCTAATTCTTCTTTGGCAATACGTGCAACTACCGCTGCCGCGCCTGTTCCGGTTCCGCCGCCCATTCCTGCTGTAATAAATACCATATCGCTTCCGGAAAGAGCCGCTGAAATCTCATCTGCGCTTTCTTCAGCCGCCTCTGCTCCGATCTCCGGTTTCGCTCCGGCTCCCAGACCCTTTGTCAGCTTCTCGCCGATCTGGATCTGCTTGTCCGCTTTACAAAGCTGCAAGGCCTGCCTGTCCGTATTGATCGCAATATAATCCACGCCGATTATATTTTCACTGATCATCCTATTTACCGCATTATTACCGCCGCCACCAACACCAACAACCAAAATCTTTGCAGCTGCGCTTGATTCACTATTTTTTATTTCGAGCAAGACCTTGTCCTCCTAACAAACATAATCACAACATCATATATAGTATCATATAATTTTTTCAAAAATTTAGCAACCATTTTTTAGAAAAATGTATAATTTTCATTCCACACTAATTAATCGTCATCGTAATATCGCCATCCCCGGACTGGTAATTTTCCATATGCACAATACCGCTTCTATCCTCAATCAGCGGCAAAATGGCTGCCAGACGCTGTATTTTTTCCTCCAACAGATCAATACTGCCCAGATCGACTCGTACATCACCAAAATATAGCATCATTTCATATTTTTCATTAAAATGGAGCTTGTCCGTAGCAATATCATACTTATTGAGCATCTGTGTCACATTTAAGATCGTCTGGAAAATCTCCTCATTTTCCACCGGAAGCTGTTCATACATCACCATGTGGTCAAAGGAAAGCCCCGTAACCAAAGGAATCCCTGCTGTCTGCACACTGGCACACTCGACGATCACGCCGTCCTTGTCAAAATACATATAGTTGTCCAGATATTCCACATATCCTGCCAGCGTTTTCTCATAAACCGTGATATGTATCGTATTGCGGTCTACCACGTCCACATCCATCATCTCTATAAACGGGATATCCGTAATATGCTTATTCCTGTATTTCAGGGAAAGATACAACGAATTATCCCCATATCTTCCCGTTTCCACCATCCGCCTGATCTCTTCACTGGTATAATGTTCATTGCCCTCCACATATACATTGGTCACCTGAAAAGAGTCCAACAGCAGCCAGAATCCGACACACAGCAGCAATACCACCCCCTGGATGATACAAACAATGATCTTATAATGAATGATGCGGTCATAATCTTTCAATCTGATATCCTTACCTTCCCAATAACCCGGAAATTTGGGCGCAAGCACAAATTTCTGATTGAAAAATAAGCTATCGAGCTTATTTTTCAATCT
>DLOP01000169.1:11845-12243 GCA_002478505.1 Lachnospiraceae bacterium UBA7481 | reverse complement strand
TACATACCGGCATCCGCTTACATTTGTCACCCCGTCAGCCATCATCCCCGCAAGTACCAGCGCAGCGCCGCCTCTCAAATCCCGCGCCTCGATATCAGCGCCATGAAGTTTTGCAGTTCCCCTGATCATCAGCCGTCTACCCTCCTGCATTACAGACGCTCCCATCTTCTCCAACTGCTCCACGTATCCAAAACGGTTATCAAAAATCCTCTCCTCAATAATACTATTTCCTTCAGCGCAGGTCAAGACAGCTGCCATCTGCGGCTGCAGATCCGTTGCAAATCCCGGATATTCCTCCGTAACAAGATAGGGAATCCCTCGATACTTTGCCGAAGATACCATTTCCACGGCATCATTCTGGCATTGCAGCTCTATACCCATATTTCTAAGACAGTCCA
>DLOP01000169.1:5035-11796 GCA_002478505.1 Lachnospiraceae bacterium UBA7481 | reverse complement strand
AGCAAGAAGATACGTACCCGCTACGATCCTGTCATGCGGAATGTGATATTGTGTCTCATGCAACGGACCTCCGGTAATCTTAAGCGTCCCCGTTCCAAGTCCTTCGATCCTGGCTCCCGCCGCTATCAAAAAGCGGCATAATGCCGTAATTTCCGGTTCCTTTGCCGCATTTTTCAAGACTGTAACGCCCTTTGCGGATACTGCAGCAAGCAATGCATTTTCCGTCGCCCCCACGCTGGAAACCGGAAATATGATTTCCCGTCCGGTCAGGCAGGACGCGCTGGCTATGATCTGATCTTCTACTACCGAAATATCGGCGCCCATCTCCCGCAGCGCCATCAGGTGGTAATTGATCGGGCGTTCCCCGATCACGCAGCCGCCGGGATATCCGATACGGGCTTTTCCAAAACGTCCCAGCATCGCCCCCAGAAGGATAATGGAAGACCGCATCCCCTCTATGTATTCCTTCTGCAGATGACACTGGCATACTCCGGACGCATCGATCTCTACCTGTCCCTTTGACGACCGTATACGGCATCCCATGCTTTCCAGCAGTTTCTTCATCAAATCAACATCCCTGATATCCGGACAGTTACTCAGCACTGTCGTACCGGGGATCAATACCGCAGCAGCCAGGATCGGCAGCGCAGCATTCTTAGAGCCCTGTATCCTGATATTGCCGTTAAGCTCCCTGCCTCCCTCAATCCGTATCACACTCAATCCATTATCCTCATATCCATTCTCGACAGGATGCTCTTCCCTTTAAAAACACCTCAGCATAAGAGCATCTAATCTATTGTATGAGTAAGAGGGCAAAAAGTGACTGAAAGATTTACAGATTTGCGTCCAAAGCGACATTCTGTACAATTCCAAATTCTATCAGCGTAAATATCACGGCGGAACCGCCATAACTAATAAACGGAAGACTGATACCCGTATTAGGGATCAGATTGGTTACTACCGCTATATTCAAAATGACCTGAATCGAAATATGCGCCATAACACCCACCACTAGCATCGATCCATGAAGATCCTTCGCCCGCATGGCAATATGTATCAGCCGGTGGATCAATACGGCAAACAGCGCAATGACCAGCACTGCGCCCACCAGCCCCAGTTCCTCGCAGATAATGGCAAAGATCATGTCATTCTGTGCCTCCGGGATAAAACCCATCTTCTGGATGCTTCCTCCGATCCCCTTGCCGGTCAGTCCGCCGGAGCCGATGGCATACAAAGCCTGCAGCGTCTGATATGCCGTATCATCCGAGTATTGCTCCGGATGGAGCCATGCCACGAAACGCTTTCCACGGAACTCCATATCACTGGTATCTATCGGCTGACTGAAGTAGATTACGATAAAGATAACTGCTGTAGCAGCCAGTGCAACGGCAACGGCATATTTTTTATACTGCGGCGATGCAATGAATATAATCACAATGCCAATTCCCATTACAATCAGCGCGCTCGAAAGGTTGTTGGAAAGCGCGCGTACGATCACTCCCATCAGAAGAGACGGTCCTACGATCCAGGCAAATCCTTTCCATGTCTGCATCATCTTGGGATAATCCGCTACCATTTTCGCGCTGAAAATAATGACCATCATCTTGACGATCTCTGCGGGCTGAATACTGAGGGCGCTGTTTCCGAACAGATAAAACCATCTCGTCGCTCCCTTCGCCGTATGCGCCCAAGGTGTCAGCAGCATCAGCATCGCACCGACGCCAACCGCCAGCGGCAGNNCACCGGCATGCGCCAGCTGGGGCATGTTTAAGAATTATGAGGAGCGTGGCAGGATGTTTAAGGATGAGCGTTGACAAAAGCTGCCGTTTAAAATAATGCGCCGCATCCCCGTCAAATTCCCTGCCTGCCTCATAAGCGCTGGTGGAATATATCATCATCAGTCCAAACGCCAGCAGACCAAATGTAATAAAGAATAAGCTATAATCAAATTGTCGTCGTTTTTTTGGCATACTTGCTACAATACTCCCTTCTTTTACAAAGAAAACCGCATCACTCTTTCACCATTTTCTTCACCAAATCTTTAAACATCCTGCCCCGTTCTTCATAGTTCTTAAACATACCCCAGCTGGCGCATGCCGGTGAAAGAAGAACCGCTTCCCCTTTCTCAGCCTTCGAGGCGGAGATTCTAACCGCTTCTTCCAGGGAATCTGTTAAAACAATATTTTGAAATCCATGGGTTCTGGCACATTCCGCAATCTTTTCCTTTGTCTGTCCAAGGAGCACCAGCCATGTTACCTTGCCGTCAAAACTCTCGATCCACTCATCATATGAGCTGTCCTTATCATACCCGCCGCCGATCAGCACCGTCTTACGGTTCATCGCCTGAATCCCTTTGATGGCAGCGTCGGGATTGGTTCCTTTAGAATCATTATAATAATCCACACCGCGGATCGTCGCCACATACTCAATCCTATGCTCCACAGCGGTGAACTCTTTTACGCTCTTTACTACCGACTGTTCCGGCACACCATATGCCAACGCCATACCAATAGCAGCCATTACATTCTCTACATTATGTAAACCAAGCAATTTCATTTCATGAATATTTAACAGCTTTCTGGTATTCCTCCCGTCTGCATACATGATCTCCTCTCCCTGCAGATAGATTCCCTCCTCCAACTGCTGTCCGGAAGAAAAGAACAACACCTTAGCCGGGCATCTTTTTGCAAATGCCCTGGTATAGTCATTTTCATAGTTCAAAACACAAATATCTGCAAACGACTGATTCTTAGCCACCGCCTCTTTGCACTCCACATAGTTCTCCATGGTATGATGACGGTTTAAGTGATCCGGGGTAATATTTAAAATTGCGGAAATACGCGGGTGAAAATTATGTATGGTCTCCAGTTGGAAACTGGAAATCTCCGCTACGGCAACTTCTCCATTCTTTATATCCAAAGCCGCTTCTGTATAGGGATTACCGATATTTCCTACGACGTATGCCTTTCCGTAATAATCTTCCATGATCTTACCGGTAAGGGCGGTTGTCGTCGTCTTGCCATTCGTTCCCGTAATGGCGATCACATCTCCTTTAGCGTACTGATATGCCAGTTCGATCTCTCCCCAGACCGGTATCCGCGCCTTATGAAACCGCTCTACAAAGGGCGTATCTACGGGGATACCCGGACTCATCACCAGCAGGGAAGCTGCCTGAAGCATCTCCTCCGGCAGCGTTCCTGTCACGATCTCTATCTCTTTTCCTCCAAGCTGCCCTGTCACTTTGGCACGGTCCAGCTTTTCATTTTCATCAAATAACACCGGCTCCGCACCAATGCCGAGCAGCAGCCTGACTGCTGAAATGCCGCTTATACCGGCGCCCATAACGATGACTTTTTTCCCTGTCAGATCCATATGTTCATCCTCCATGCCGCCTTCGGCGGCTCATTTTCACACTCTGTCTTTATACGCCCAGCAGCGCAACCAGACATAAAACCGCGGTCACAATGGTAAACACGGCAACAACTTTTGTCTCCTTCCAGCCGGACTTTTCAAAATGGTGGTGGATCGGCGCCATCTTAAAGATCCTCTTTCCATGAGAAAGCTTAAAATATGACACCTGTATGATGACGGATAAAACTTCCACAACATAAACCAGCCCCACGATCACCAGATACAGCGGCATCTGCAGCATATATGCCGTTGCGGCCACAAAACCTCCCAATGCCAGAGAACCTGTATCGCCCATAAAAACACTCGCCGGATGAAAATTAAATAATAAAAATCCAAGCAGAGCGCCCACTGCCGCGCAGGTGATCGGCTCTATGCCGCTGGAAGTTCCGATCGCAACTACCGTAAAAAAGGTTGCAACCAGTACCGTAACGCTGCTTGCCAGTCCGTCCAGACCATCCGTAAAATTGGTTCCGGTATCAGTTCCTATGATGACGAAAAACAGGATCGGTATATTCCAGATGCCGAAATCAATGTATTTATCTCCCATAAACGGAATCTTCATCGAAAGATCCCACTGCAGCACATTTGCTACATAATACGCAAAAACGCCTGTCACAAGAAGCTGCAACGCCATCTTCTGCCATGCGCGAAGTCCCAGGGAACGTTTGAGCACTACCTTAATATAGTCGTCGAGAAATCCGATCAATCCAAATCCAAGCGTCAGAAATAAGATCGGAATGATATTGGGATAATCCTTAATATAAAACAATGAGGTCACTACAACTGCTGTTAGGATCATCAAACCTCCCATGGTCGGCGTGCCTGCCTTCTTCAGATGCGTCTCCGGGCCATCATCCCGGATCGTCTGCCCGATCTTCAACTTTCTCAAAAACGGAATGACTACCGGACCCATCAGCACACTGATCCCGAATGACAACAAAACCGGTATGATCATATCATAATTTATATTCATAGGAAACCTCTGCTCCTTTCAAAAAACTTGAGCCAGCCAATTGCAAACACACAATGTCCGTTTTGCATAACTCTTAATTTACTCAATCATGTTCCACATGCGGCTCTATCTCCAGATAAGGCAGGATATTTTCAAAAAGCTGCCTGACCACCGGCGCGGCAATCTGCCCGCCATAATAGGTACCCTGCGGATGGTTGATGATCGCAATGGCAAGCACCTGTGGATCATCCGCCGGCGCAAATCCGATAAAGGATGCGATATAGACGCCATTGCTTCTGGGAAGCGTCTGGCTGGTCGCCGTCTTTCCTCCCACCAGAAAACCTTCCACATATCCGTTTCTGCCGCCTCCGTTACTGACCACCTGCTCTAACATATACCGCATGGTCTCGGAAGTCTCGCTGCTGACCACGCCTTCCGTTACGGGATACTCAAAAATATGGTTGATATTCCCCTGCGCGTCCCGGGTACATACGCCGAAATGCGGCGTCACCCTTCTTCCTCCGTTGATAATCTCCGATACCGTCGTCGCAAGCTGTATCGGTGTGATCTGAAACGACTGTCCAAAGGAAATCGTCGCAAGCTCTACCGGACCGATATTTTCCTCCTGATGCATGATCGTCGCCGCTTCCCCCGGAAGGTCGATGCCTGTTTTAGACAATAGTCCAAACTGTTCAAAATAATCATAATACCGTTCCACTCCAAGACGCAAGCCGACCCCAACGAATACCGGATTGCACGAATTCATAAACCCCTGCAGGAAGGTTTCCGAACCGTGTCCCTGCACCTTATGGCATCTGATTCTGCGGTCATCCACGATGATAAACCCGGGACAATGAAATGCCTCCTCCAGTGTTACAATGCCTTCTTCTAAAGCTGCTGCAGCCGTGATGATCTTAAATGTCGAACCAGGCTCATAGGTATCATTGATACAGCCATTTCTCCACATCCGGTTGAGGGCATCCTGTCTCTCTTCAGAAGTCATTTCATTGTCTGATACACTGATCTCCAGAAGTCTTCCGGTCTGATTCAGCTCAAAGGGATGATTCAGATCAAATTCCGGAACGTTGGTCATCGCCAGGATCTCCCCTGTATCCGGCCGCATAACAATGATCGAAACACTTTCCGCCTCTTTTGTCATCATCGCCTGTTCCGCCAGCTGCTGTGCATACATCTGGATATTAGCGTCTATGCTGATCACAAGATCATCTCCGGCAATCGGTTCCCGTCTGCGTTCGCCTTCCTGCGGAACCTCAATCCCTCTGGCGTCCGTCACCGTCAGGATCTGCCCCGGCGTTCCCGCCAGATACTCCTCATAAACGACCTCCAGACCAATGATCCCCTGATTATCTCCGCCGGTAAATCCCAGCACCTTTGACGCCAGCTCCCCGTAAGGATAATAACGTTTATAATCCTCATCCACCTTAACGCCGGCATATCCGTAACTTCTGATCCGGTCGCCTGTTTCTTTACCCACATTGCTCCGGATGCGTTCTATGGAAGTATATTTTTCCACCCTTGTGCGGACATATTCCTCCGATAACGACAATTCCCTGCACAGCATGGCAATGACCGCCTCCGGGTCTTCGATCTGGCTGTGGATCACCGAGACGGTACAAACCGTGGTATTATCTGCAAGTACAACGCCATTGATATCAAGTATCCTGCCTCTGGCGGCCTTGATATCCCGTTCCCGCTCCTGTACATCAATGGCACGGCTTCCATAATCATCCGCCGCCACGATCATCAGAAATCCCAGTCTGACTACCAGGACAGTACAGGCGCACAATATAAAAATCCAGTAGATAAACAGCTTCTTTTGATGGAAAATGCGCACCCGATCAAATACATTTTTATGATTCTCCGATTTTGACATCTCATAGCTCACATCAACCCTATTGATATAAATCTATTATGCAAATCTTATACTTATTCTATTCTTATCCATCCGGCTGCACACGTTCTTGAAATCCTATGGAATCTCCTGCACCATTCTGCAGGATACTGGAATCCGGATTGATCGGTTCGCCGGTCTCCGGATCAAGATATTCTCCATTGAGCGGATCGATGGCATAGCCGGTAGCAGGGTCGATATGGACCGTAACACCTCTGTGATCATTGTCGTCCTCATTATTGTCTGAACCGGCATCCTCCGGCGCGCCGTTTTCGGATATCGTTCCATCGCCTGCATCATTGGAGGATAGCGTCGAGAAACGATTGCCCCTTTCTTCCAGTTCCCGTTCTTCCGCCTCACTTAATTCTTCCGTCATAAAGATATGCATATAGGGCAGCACATCTGTCAGAATAGACCTGCAGAGCAGACATGCCCGTCTTGTCGCCTGATCCTGCGAAGCCGCATTCGGACGGTCGATGACAACAT
>DLOP01000169.1:4107-4877 GCA_002478505.1 Lachnospiraceae bacterium UBA7481 | reverse complement strand
ACGCTTTCCGAAACCACCTGACGCAGCATCGTTGGCTCGATATTTTCCACGACTGCGCCGTCTTCATCCAGAATCTGTCTGACCACATGCGGGCGATAATAATATCCGCCATTGACCAGGCTGCAATAAGCAGAGATCGTTTCAATCATGGTCACATTATATCCTTGTCCGAAAGTAGAGGTCGCAAGCTCTGTCACGCCCATGGTATTCTCCGTAAACACCAGGGAATCCGTCCGCATCTCTCCCGCCAGATCAATATTTGTCCGCAGCCCAAAATTAAAATTCTCAAAATATTTTAGATAAGACGCGCTTCCCATCTTCTGTCCAATCTGCATCAGGGTGACGTTACAGGACTCTTCCAACGCCTGTTTCAGAGTAAGTTCTCCGTCACCAACCCGGTTGTGGCAGCGGATATTTGTGGCGTGTTCGCCCTCACCAAAAGTCATATAGCCCTGGCAATAGAACCTGTCTCCATCGTGGATCACCCCGGCGTCCAAAGCTGCCGCCATCGTAAAGGTCTTGCATACGCTGCCCGGTTCATAGGACTCTGAGATACAAAAATTCTTCCACAGCGCTTCCACAGCATCCTTTTCTTCCTCTTCGGTCATCATCGCCAGCGTCTCTGCCGGATAGATCGGNNAAAGATTCAGTTCCACATTGGTGGGATCGCTTAAATGAAATCCCGGATAGCTTGCCATGGCAAGGATCTCCGCGGTATCGACATCCATGATGATGACACCGGTATTATCGGATCCAAGCTCTCCCTCACG
>DLOP01000169.1:1511-4027 GCA_002478505.1 Lachnospiraceae bacterium UBA7481 | reverse complement strand
CCTGAGCGGGGACAATCGTCCTCTCCAGCACATTTTCATCGGAAAGATAACCGTACTCTCTTCCATTCCTTCCGCACAGGATATCGTTATAATATTCCTCCAGCCCGTACTGACCGCCCTGCGTCGTTGTAAAACCGATCACGTCACTGGCAAGCGTATCATAAGGATAATTCCTGACATAAACCGTCTCGAACCAGACGCCCTTTTGGCTGATCTTGCTGCCTTCCTCCGCCTGCATCGCAAGATATGATTCGATCAGGGAATAATCCACCTCCTTCTGCAGGATATAATACTGGGATTCAGGATGTTCCAGCATATAAGCCCTGACTTCCGAAGTATTGATATTAAAACAGGTCTGCAGCGCCACAAGCGTCGGATCGACCTCCTCTGTTTTCCCACGCAGCATCTTTGCGTCCAATATGATATTATACTTCACATCGCTAATCGCAAGCGTCGTCCCGTTCCGATCAACGATCGACCCCCTCCGGTATGGGATCGTCCGGCTGTCGTATTTCGTCTGCAGATGCCTCATGACGAGCCGTTTGTATTCTTCTTCATTATCCGCGCTGAGCATGACGATACGCGCTACCAACGCAAGAAGACAGATCAACAAAGCCCCTTCAAATACCATCAGCTTCGCTGCCATGTAATCCTGTAATTTCCCCCGGTCACCCAGCTTGACAAGCTTCTTGGTATTTTTTCCGCTTTTTGATCTGCCTTCACCATTTTGTCTTTGTTTTTTCACTCATCTACTCCATTCCTATTCAGGCATGTCCATGTATTGCTTCACATAGTCCTCGATCTCACCTGAGTATATGATGATCTGCCCCTCGCCTGCCAGCTTCATCCCCAGCTCCTCTACAGCAATACGCTCAATCTCCTGAAGGTTGACCGCACTGTAGATCCTGTCTTCATACAGGTCGTTATCCAGGCGCAGTGCCTCATACTGACTTTGCAGAGAAGCCTTCTGGTTCATCAGGGAAGTCACTTCAGCCTGTACATTTATATAATGCCAAATTATAAAGCATAATGCAACTACTGTTGCAACAATTAATATCGCATTATATACCTTTTTATGATACGCCCGTCTTTCCAGCCTTTCCTGCTCCCTCGCGGATCTGGATCTGACATAAAATTCTTTTTCCGTCTCCCTTGGCAGCTGCCTTGCCGCATTGCCATATACATAATTTCTTCCTGCCATAGCTCTTTTCACTTCTCCCCAAACAATTTTTAGTTCCGTTTTTTCATTTTCTATGAATTCTTTTCAAAAATTCGTAATTTTGCCGGCTTCGCCCGCCTGTTCATCCCTATTTCTTCCTCCGATGCCATGATCGGCTTTCTTCCGATGCACCTTCCCAAGGGTTTTTTCCCGCATACGCATACCGGCAGTTCCGGCGGACAGGTACACGGATGTTCTGCTTCACGAAAAGCATTTTTCACGATCCGGTCTTCCAGCGACTGAAAGGTGATTACCGCCATCCTGCCACCGGGTTGCAGGTACGCTATCATATTTTTCAAGGCTTCCCCTAAAACATCTAATTCTCTGTTGCACTCTACCCGTATCGCCTGAAACGTCCGCTTGGAAGGATGTCCATCCATGCGCATCTTTGCAGGGATCGCGGCCTTTATAATGTCATTTAATTCAAATGTGGTTTTTATCCTCTTGTTCTTTCTTGCCAGCACGATATGTTTCGCGATATTCTTGGCAAACTTTTCTTCACCGTAATTTTTTATCATATGGAACAATGCCATCTCATCATAGGTATTGACAATTTCCTCGGCAGTCAAGCTCTGTCTGGTATCCATCCTCATGTCAAGCGGCGCGTCGATGCGATAGGAAAATCCCCGTTCTCCGTTGTCCAGTTGATAAGAGGAAACTCCCAGATCAAGGAGGATACCGTCCACTCCGTCGATTCCAAGTTCCCGCAGTCTATCAACCGCCTCCCGATAGTTACAGCGGATGATGGTCACCTTATCTCCATACTCTGCCAGCCTCGCTGTTGCAGCCTCGATCGCATCACCGTCCTGATCGACTCCGTAAAGATGTCCCTTTTCTGACAGAACGGAAGCGATTTCATGCGAATGTCCGCCGCCCCCAAGGGTTCCGTCAAGATACACACCATCCGGCTTGATATCCAGTCCTTCTATTGTCTCTTTCAGCAAAACCGGCTGATGCGAAAATTCCACTGCAAACCCCTTTCCAAAACTACATGTCCGCCTTTTGTGAAAAACGCCTGTCATAACATAGAAAACTTTTCCGCCGGCAGTTACAGACGAATACCGAATTCCACAAGCTTCTCAGCAATCGCCGACATATCCTCAATATCCGTAATCTGCTCATATCTGGACTTGTCCCAGATCTCCAACCGGCTTCCGACACCGGCTAAGATAACATTCTTCTCTAATCCGGCATATTCCCTGAGGCTGGGAGGGATAAACACACGCCCCTGCCCGTCAATGCCGCCGTCCGTTGCTCCTGCGATCAGGAATCGCGAAAGGGTACGCGCCTCCTTTAA
>DLOP01000169.1:410-1457 GCA_002478505.1 Lachnospiraceae bacterium UBA7481 | reverse complement strand
CAGCCGTCCAGACCTTTGGTCACAACAAAACCGCCCTCCAGCTCGCTTCTGAGCTGGGTGGGAATGATAATCCTTCCCTTGGGATCGATTGTGTGGCTAAATTCCCCCTGAAACATTTTTTCTCCAACAATTTAATAATCAAAACATTTTCTAACTAAAAAGTTTAGCAACCACTTTCATCCACCAAAAACCACTTTGATGCATCTACAAACCATTTTAAACACAATTTTTTTTAAATGCAAGCATTTTTTGTATTTTTGCACAAAAAAAATACGCCTTTCAGCGTATTTTTTGAGCAGAAATCAATATCTAGTGTTTTATATTATCCTCATACAAGATATAGGGTTTCTCGAAATGCGTTAATATCCTTATAACATCATCCGCTTCCCGACAAAATTTCAATATTATTTCAATCTTTCCCTTCCTGCTCCGGTTTCTTCACATACATTTTTTTGCCATTCCGCTTCCGCATGACGATCCAGACAACACCGGAAACCACAAACAGTACCATACCAAGCATCTGTGAAACTGCAATATTGGTGGAGGGGATCATCAGAGAATCCGTCCGCAGCCCCTCAATAAAAAATCTTCCGATGCCGTATCCGCCAAAATAGCACAACATCATTTCTCCGTCAAATTTTCTTTTCTTCCAGAATACAAACAGGATCAACAATAATAACACAAGATTAAACAGACTTTCATAAAGGAATGTGGGATGCACCTGAATATAATTGGTCCCTGCTGCAACATGGTCCCTGATCTCAGGTGTGATATCCGAAGAACGCACCGCCGCAAGCGGCANNGGATTCTCTGATGATCCCCTCCGTATAACCCCCAAAACATTCCCTGTTGGTAAAGTTGCCCCAGCGTCCGAAGATCTGACCCACAAGAACCCCAAGGATCGCAAGATCCGCCACCGCAAGAATCTTCAACTTCTTCACTTTGCAGAAAGCGCACAGGGCAAAAAATCCCGCGATCACGCCGCCGTAAATCGCAAGCCCGCCCTGACGGATATTAAGGATGCTTCCCAGATGATCCTTATAATAA
>DLOP01000169.1:0-181 GCA_002478505.1 Lachnospiraceae bacterium UBA7481 | reverse complement strand
ATCCATCACCCATCCAATCCGGCATATTGCTACACTCCTTTTTTCTATTGTAATCTTTTATCCTGCTGCCATAAACGCATTACAGGGAAATATATTCTGCAAATACTTCCCCAAAATGCAATAGGGAAAATTTTTCGCAAATATTTCTTACACATTGATTCGGGTCAATTCGGGTTATACA
>DLOP01000173.1:1042-6912 GCA_002478505.1 Lachnospiraceae bacterium UBA7481 | reverse complement strand
TGTTTGATACGCCGCTTCTGATGTCCAATAACATCGGATTAAGTTTTGAACAGAAGCTTCTGAAACGTACCATTGATATCGTGATTTCCTTATTGATGCTGATCGTCACATCGCCTATTATGCTGATTACAGCGATATGCATTAAACTGGAGGATCATGGACCGGTCATGTTTATTCAGGAAAGGGTCACCTTAAATGACCCACCTTTTACTTTTGTACGGAAACAAAATTCCGGTATTTTTTCTGTATATTTTTTTACATGCTCTATGCGCTCCGGTCTTGGTCCCACCAGACTCATATCGCCCTTTAAGACGTTAAACAGCTGCGGAAGCTCATCAATCCTTGTCTTACGGATGAACCGTCCCACCTTGGTAATACGCTCATCATCCGTGACGGCAGGTCTTGCTTTGCCGTCTGCCTCTGCATCCACGATCATACTGCGAAATTTATAGATCATAAAAGGACGGTCATTTAAAGTGACCCTCTCCTGAATAAACATCACCGGTCCATGATCCTCCAGTTTAATACATATTGCCGTGACCAGCATAATGGGAGATGTAACGATCAACATCAATAAAGAAATCACGATATCAATGGCTCGCTTCAGAATCTTCTGTTCAAAACTTAATCCGATGTTATTGGACATCAGAAGCGGCGTATCAAACAAATGATGCTCCCTTGCGCTCCGGATCATGATGTCAGAAAGCTTCGGTGTCTGGTACACCCTGATCCCTTCCCCATAACAGAATTTGATGATGTCATTGCGCAGATTGGACGCAACATCATAAACGATCACCGAATCATGTTCCCTAATCTTATCGCATATTTTCTCAAAACCGTTTGAAATATGGATCTTCTCACTGACGACATACTTATCCTTTCTGGTATTGACCTTGTCCAAAAACAGCCGGACGGAATCATTCTCATAGATCACCAGCATATCCCATGCAGGAAACAGCTTTACGTACAGCTTGTCAAACAGCAGAACCAAAAGGATCGACAAAAGGATCTGCGCTCCCCATAGGATCAGCATTGCCAGAAAGATCTCATCCAATGTATAGATAGAGCTGATCGTCAACACGATCTGTACCGCCATGACCAGATTCACACAGAACATGGCCAGCACCTGAGACAAAATCGCATTTAACGGCGTAAAAAATCCGATCTCAAAACCGCCGAAAATCTGTATCAGAATCAATGTTACCACCACATACACCGCAATCTGCATCAGATTACCGGAACCGGTAAATGGCTTTTCATTAAGCTTGTTCAGATACTGATACCATAGATACCCAAACACTCCGCCCATAGCATCTAAGGTCAGCAGGACTTCACTGAATCGAAATATTCTTTTATACTGTTCGTAACTTTTATCCTTCATGTTAGTCCTTTCACTACCGGCACATCATTAGGATCTCCCAATATCCATCTTGGAATCCTTCTCCCTCGGCTCGCACAGAAGCATGCCGTACATCATAAATAATATCATATTGATCACATAGGCGGGATGTCCCATCCATTCTGTCACCTGACTCATCAGGCAGATCCCTATCACCAGTACCGCCAGCAGCAAATCATGGGAATCATCTTCCTGTCCTTTTTTCCAATATCTGCATACCGCTACGACAAAAGCGCAGAAATTCAGCAGTCCATAGATGATCCCGGTCAAAATACCATACTGATACAATACATGGATATATGTGCTGTGTGCATGATAAGTAAAATACCCACTCTCCAGAGTAATATGTCCCGGATAATGTCCTTCCCAGTTAGTCTTTTCCAGATAGGCTTTCCAGATATCAATTCTGCCGTTGGTCACGTCGCGCTCCGTATCAATGACCACTTCATTGCTTTCCTCCTTCGCTTCCTCCGTAAAAGGAATATAAATACCCCATTTTCCAAACGCAAGCGTCAAAAAGCTTTCTATCGTAGTATATTTGGGCGAATCGATCGGATCGCCTTTCACGACCCTTGTCTCAGGATTGTGTTCTCCCATAAAAAAATACGGCACATTCATATACGCCGGTATATAACGGATAGCATAATACGTTGCATGAAACAAGGAAACCACTGATATGATAACCAAACCGTACTGCAGCAGCACCTTTCTTTTTCTTGGCGACCGGATGATCTGAAGAATAAATAAGACAAAGAATGCAAAGACAAGTCCCATGATGGTCGTCCTTGTATAATTAAAGATCGCCAGAGAACAGGCAAAGCCCAACATCAAATAATAGAATACAAGTCCTACGACATACTTTTTTGCTTCACGCCATTTTTTCATCCAAAGATCGATCCGGTTAAACAATACTGCGATCACGCATGCCAGATACATCCCCGCCATATTTGCATTGACAAAATAAGTCGTATAACGCTCACAGTCATAGGGTCGGCGCATCAAAGACATAAAGGAAACATAAAAGAAAGACAGTATCACCGCATCCTGCAGCGCCTGCCATACCGCACGCTGCCTCTGCTTCCTGACAAGCACCCAATAAAACGAAGTCATACAGATAACAAAAAATGTTGCATAAAAATACTCCTTCTTAAAGATCGTAAGAAGAACGATAAAAGCAAGCCAAATACTCCCCAGCAGCGGATGAACGCCCCGAAAGCCAATCCGTCTGTTTTTGATCAAATCATAAACAATGGCAATCAGTACGATGCCCCAGATCAATGCCACCAGTTTTCCCATCCTGATCACATCCACATGCTGATACTCACAGGTATCCGCAATCCAATGTTTCTGATATGCAACATGCATATAAAAATAACATGCCGGCAGATAAAGCAGAGACCATATCGTCATCCACTGCCTGATCTCCATCATGTTCAGCACAAGAAGTCCAAAGCCGATGCAAAACAGCCGGAAACCCACTGCCTGTTCATAATTGACGCCCGCATTCATAAACCGGATGCCCGCATATATGATTTCACAAAAGAAAATGACAAAGAAAAGATAGCGTACCCTTGCAGTTTCACTCTCTGACATCTTAAACTTCTGAACCAACGCTTTCATTATCCAACTCTTACCTTTTCTATACAAATAAAATCCAGCTATGACCAAACGCTATATTTTAATAATTCCCATTTTATGGGAAATATTTCATGCGAATTAAGATCAACCCGCAAAAAATGGTAAATTATGTTATTTTCTCTTTGATTATATAACAAAAGAAGAGGATTTGCAACGAAGGTACCTATTACTGCCGTCCATCCTTCAGAAGCCATCTGTCCACCGACTTTTTCAGATAAGAATATATCCGGTCCAGACCGACTGCAAGCAGATAAATATAAACTATAGAACTTATAAATAATACCAGAGTATTGGAGCCGCTCATCACTTTCCCTGAATAATGTGCAAGGTACCGGTGTAGAAATACATGATGGATCAGGAAAAAAGCATAGGAGTGCCGCCCGATGACAGTAATCAATTCTCTGATCCGCCCTCCTCTCATCCACTCAGCGGCCTCCATAATGATCATATAACAGGAAATCGTTCTGATAAAAATTTTACAGTATGAATTGATCGGAAACGCTGTTCCTTCCGCTACCAGCAGAAGGATAAAAAGGACAAGAGCGACTGCCGCCGCGATCCGCCGTCCCACAGCAAACCTCTTCTTATCTGCGCCAAGGCGGATCATCTCAATCATCATCCCCAAAACAAAATAAAAACTGCATACAATCAGATTTTTCTCGATCACCATCGGAAACGGATTTGCGAGCAGCAGCCAGACGCTTCCCGCCAGAAAGACAACCGGCAGGATGTATTTGCTTTTCAGCATGATCTTACGATAGAGCGGGAATAAAAGATACAGCATGATGATCATCCCAAGAAACCATTCTCCCAGCAGATAAAAAGTCGGAAGATAATCATTCAGATATCCGTCCACTCCTATGATTGTCAGCAGGGAATTCACCTTAGGCGCTTCCGGCATACCTCCCGTCTGATAAAAAAAGTCCAGAAACGCAAAAAGATACGCAAGCCAGAACAAAGGAAACAGACCCAAAAATCTTTTTTTATAAAACTCTTTTAAGGAAATTTTTTCTGAATACTGAAAGATCAGGGCAGCGCCGGATACCATAAAAAAGGCGGACAACGCAAGCGGCGCAAGAATATGGGAAACGCTTTTATAGACCTCAAGCTTTGCATTGACGCCAAACACCTCTGCACCAACCGTAAAATGATACATTGTTACCATAATAAAACTTAATATCCTGACCAGATCAAGATAAAGTATCCTCTCCTTTTTCACTCCCATTCCTCCCTTGTATCCCATACTTTCACTATTCTATCGCCGCCTCTTTATTTTGCTCTATTCTCACATGTCTTGCGGCGCTTCTGTTTCTTTCTGCATAAAGATCACCGTCCGGCTGCAGCCATCCCTCTCAACAGTCTCCGTCCTGTCCTTCATCAGCACAAATCCGTTTTTTTCATAATTACGAACCGCTTTTATATTATCCTGATACACCCTGAGGATGATCCTCTCCAGATGCAGCGTCTCAAAGCCATAGGAAACGCCCAGCCTGACCGCCTCCGTACCATAACCTTTCCCCAGCGCATCTTGTTCACCGATAAAAATACCAAGCTCCGCCGTCCGCATTTCCAGATCGATATCTCGCAGATAAAAACTTCCGATCCCCCTGTCATTTTCCTTAATGCAGATGATAAACTGCTGCACCTTTCCGGTATTTACTTTCGTACTGATCCACTCCAGGTGCGTCTCTCTTGTCAGCGGTGTGCGATAGATAAATTGTTCCATGACATGGGGTGCATTTCTCCATGCAATCACTTGATCCGTATCTTCTATCATCATTTTTCTCAGATAGATTCGTTCTCCAACAATATCCACACTATCCCTCCATGTCCAATCAATCAGATACTTTCTGATAGATGCCAAAGTTTTCACCGACTGCTTCTACCTGCTGAAACACTGCCGTTTTACCGGTTCTCCAAAAGTAAAAGTCTTCCAGTTCTTTGATATCCATTCCGACACCCTCTTTGAGCGCCAGATACACATTTTCTCCATGTTCAAGCGCGTCAAATGCCGATTCATATCCCCAACCGGTCAATTTTTCTGTCACAAGCGGGCTTCCCGCCACCCAGCCTCCAAGCAGAAGGTAATTCTCATAAGAGCCATCATAATCCCTGACCGCATATTCCGTATGATATACAACAGAATATACATCCAGCAGATAAAGATTCTCCGGATGGGATTTTATAAAATCAAACAACTGATCTTCTTCCTTATTGATCTCCAGCTGCTGCGCCCTTGCCTCCAATGTTTTCGGTAAAACCTGATATGCCGTTTCCAGGGACAGGATCATAAGAACAATACCTGCCAGAGCAATTCCCATACGATTTACAATACTGCTGATCCGATTTTCTATGTTTCGCACCTGAGAAGGTGGATCATCCTGATCCAGGGTTTTTCCTGACGGCACTGGTCTGACCTCCGTGCCGCAGCTCTGCTGCGACTCATCTCCAGATGAAAAACGCCTGCTTAAAAGCGACAATGCATCGACGGTCAACGCCAGCAGCACAAACAATTCTATCAGATATAGCGAAATGACGATACGCTCCGGATATCTGCCTTCCGCCAAAAGATAGATCCATAGACCGGATCTTACCATGCCCAATACAACAAGCATCCACAGGGATTTTTTGTCCCTGCCTCCTATCATCAGCATCGCAGCCATGATATAAAGGGCAATGCCCACAACATTATACGGATAATCCTCCGTCTTTCCCAACATCCTGTGCCGGTACAGCCAGAATCCTTCTTTGAACTTCTGAAACCATGTACGCTGCCCCTCCGGTCTAAGACGGCCATAGGCTGCGATCTTTCTGTAATCCTCCGCCGTCAAAG
>DLOP01000173.1:327-1004 GCA_002478505.1 Lachnospiraceae bacterium UBA7481 | reverse complement strand
CCCTGTGCTGCATAATATGCTTCCGCCTCCTCTTCCTCCCGGATCAATTCATAATCATACAGTTCTGTACGTGCATCGTTATAATCAAGATATTCCCGCCATGCCGCATCACCATAAGATAAACGCCCCACCAGCACCAAAAGCAGCAATCCCCCGCCCAGCATAGCCAACGGGACAAGATAACAGAAAAATCTTCTTGTCCTCAGAATACGATAAAGACCTGCTGCCGCCAGAAACGGAGCTGTCATAAAAAACACCTTCGTCCTGACCAGATAACAAAGCAGAAGCAAAACCACCGGCATCCAGCTGCTTTGCAGAGCAGACTTCCCTTCGCTGCCGTCATCTGACACCATAAAAAGATAGATGGCAGTTCCCCCCAGAACTGCCGCCACTACTGTATAATGTATCATCAGATACTGACTTAAAAAAAAGCCGCAGAAGATTGATACACTCAAGACGCATACACAGCCGATACCAATTATACGCTTCTTACCTGTAACCCCCGTGTTTTTTACCAGCCTTTCCAGAGAGATAAATAATGTCAGGAAAAAGCAAAGTATATAACAGCCCGCCAAAAACAATCCCAACCAAGGCAAAGAAGGCAGAATGCCATATAAAAAAGCCAGCAGACTGCTTAACGGCTCGCTGAGATACACCGCTTTCCCACTGGGACTGCC
>DLOP01000173.1:0-190 GCA_002478505.1 Lachnospiraceae bacterium UBA7481 | reverse complement strand
TGATAAAAGATGATCTTTCATAACTCTTCCTTTAATGATAAAATGCCTTGATCTGCTCAATAATATACAGATTCTGTTCCTCTGTCAGTCCGTAATACAGCGGAAGGCGGACCAGCCGTTCGCTTTCTTTTGTGGTATATACATCTTCCCCATGAAATCTTCCGAATTTCCGCCCCGCCTTTGCGGTATG
>DLOP01000122.1:6384-14684 GCA_002478505.1 Lachnospiraceae bacterium UBA7481 | reverse complement strand
TAAAATAATAAAGTATGACCGTCTTGTACTGGATATCGGAAAGCGTATTTCTCATGATATCCATTACCAGTTTTCTTTTTTCCTTTTGGGTAATGTACTCCTCAGGAAGGAAATTTTCGTTTTCCTCCGTCAGCTCGTTGCCAACCTTTTCAGCATCCGTAAAAACTGCCGTTCTTTTCATCAGAAGCTTCTTGCACTTATTCACCGCAATCTTGTTTATCCATGGAACAAATTTTTCAGCATCGTTAAGCGAAGTAAGTTTCTCATAGGCAGTGATGTAAACATTCTGCATCACATCCTTTGCATCCTCCTCATTGCGAAGAAAGCTGACACAAGTAAAATACACCTTTTTGCAGCTAATAGAATACAGTTCTTCAAATGCCGCAGGATCTCCTTGTTTTGCCTTGTCAACTAACTCCCCTAATCGATTTTCTTCCATTTTCATCTTAATAACCTTGCCTTTCCGTAACCTGCGAATTCTCGACAACGAAAAGCGTAAGCTTTTTGTTGTATGCTGCCACAGGCACAATATTTGCAAACCAAATTTATTTGGTTTTAACGAATTTAATCGTTTTTGAAAAACTCTTTGATTTTTCAATCTTTCTCCTTTCATGGTCTGCGAATTTAGTCCATCTTACGCAATTTTACCTCCTTAATAAAGATAGATTCTTTTATTTAATTAAAAGGTTGGGATTTTTTTATTTTTTACCCAAAAAATCCCTATGCCTTCCTCCGTGAAGTGAACCCCTTTTGTTAGATAAAATCAAAGTTTAATGAAAGGGGTGATTTCTATGTCAAGAAGAAAAAAGTACTCAACAGAACTAAAGTTAGAAATTGTAGAACGATATTTAAAAGGAGATATCGGTTTAAAAAAATTAGCTGATGAATACCATATTTCCTCTGGCGATATCCGAAAATGGAGAGATTTTCAGTTATGAGATTAGCGAAAGACCGGTACTGGGGCAGGTGTTACGTATGCTGGACAAAGCCTTTTCCAAGCTTCCGGATGATACAGACCTTATTTCCCATTCACCCAAGGCTGGCAGTATCAGCACAAAACCTACCAGAAGCGTCTGATTAAAATCGGGACTTCTCTATTTGCAGGAATTTCATTCCATGGAAGAATTCCAGATTGAGTTGGAGAAATATATGGATTATTATAATAACAAACGGATCAAGGCAAAACTAAAAGGACTGAGTCCTGTGCAATACAGGATTCAATCCTCATCAGTTCCATAATATCCCCACCTGCTCTGCAAACTGCAGATCTGCTTCGTACTCCTTTTGCAGATCTGCCTGCAGTCTGACCCATGGCGGCTCAAATAGAAATCAATCTAAATGCTTTTTCGCAGAGCGTGAACAGAAAACAAAAATCTACTCAAACATTTCTTTCATAAGATTGAGCCAGTCATCGTTCGTATAGTTATCTTCCTCCCGCAGTTCGGATCGAACCGTTATAAATTCTATTAAACCACCGTCGTCGTATTGTATTACGCAATAAATATTATCCACCGATTCATCATATTCCTCATCATAATAGGTCTCGTGAATCAGTACACAATCCGCGTTATGAACTGTTCCGATCACTTTTCGCTCACAGGTATAGTCTGTATAGTCTGAATATTCCGGGTCATCCGGTATGCTGCCATATACAAGATAATCATACAGAGGATCCCTAGCCCAGTTACTGATATGAAGATAACCACCTTCATCGCAACCAAGTAGAAAGTATCCTGTCTCCGGAAACGAAACATCATCATCATATGTAAATCCCTCCGGCACCTTCACATTACAGAGGAAAGTTCGAAATTCATTGTTCATATTTAGTGTTACATAACCGTCATGATATCCCTCATCATCCGAAACCTCTACTTCCACTGTCTGAGATTCGATCTCACTGTCAGACATATCATCGGCAAGAGGTTCTGCCGCCGTTTTACCACAGCCTGTTAATACTGCTATTGAAAGCCCTAATGCTATCGCAAGCGTCGTCAATTTCTTTTTCACTTTTCTTCCTCCTAATTTAATCTATAATGCCGGATTTTCCTCTTTTGCCTTTCCGAAAAGCTCCTTAAACTTACCGGAAAGTTTACACAGCTTGTCATAAAGATCATATGTAATCTGCGTCGAAGGCGCAGCCTCCATATAGGATACCATCATTTTCACCAGCATCCAGCTGTCGATAAACGCAACCTTTAATGCCAAGGCAAATATCAGCGCCAGCAAAAACGCGCATATCATGCCTATCGTGCCCAAATCAAACGCGCGGAAGATCACACCAAAGAGCGCAAACGGAACCGTCCAGCATAAAAATGTCCCAATCATCACGACTATTGTGGTAATGGCTGCATCCTTCAACAGCTTCTTTGCATTCTGGAAGTAGATCACCACACCGTCACAGGACGCTTTAAACGCGCCCTCCTCTTTTTTGATAAAGCAGTATCCCAGACAACATTCATCCACATAACCAAGGGCGATGCTGATAAACGTCTGCAGGAATTTGGTCACCACATCCATCCCCGGAATGGCATCCAGCATCCCGCCGATTTTGCCCACAGCCTTTTTCAGCTGACTTACTGCCCCGCTTACCAGACGGTCAACCACAAAATATACATTACTTGCCGCAAAACGGGACTTCACCATCTCCTTGCCATACTCAAACTGGTTCTCCGGCAGCTTTCCGGTCGTCACCGCTTCCGCAATCACCGCAACATGCCCTGCCTTGATAAGATATCCGAAATAGTACATGAAAACTTTATATATGACCTCAAAGCATACTATCCATACAATCAGCATTATGCTTAGACCCGCGTCCCCGAAAAGCGAACCGAGCAGCATAAAGAGCGCAAGCAGGATAGCTCCCGCAAGCATTACTGCAACTCCCATCCCCAGTTTTATCCAGACGAACTTCATCGTCCCAAAATAAATGTCCTTTGCTTTCAATATTTTATCCTCCTTAATTATTCAAAATCATAAATCTTGTCGCTCATGATATATAAAGCTTTTTGAGTATATGAAACTGTACTGGTAACGCCTTCGTTCTCCACCAGATGATCATAAAAGTCCTGTGTCAGGTATAGCGGATCCAACCAGGTGATCACTCCCTGCGGAGTATTACTTTCGCTAATGCGCAAGCTCAGGATATGATCTCCTTTGATATATACTATATTATAGTAGATCCATCCACCGCCTTTAGAGACAGTCTCTGCAAATGTCTCTTCGTCTACATCTTCCCTTAAATCTTTCCAAGAATTATCGCCATAAGTCACCATGGTTGGTTTTCCCAAAATCCCTACCAGCCTCGCAAGTTCCTCTCTTTTATCATCTCCCAATTCAAATCTCGTACCGAGCATGCAGTCTCCTGCATCGCAGATAAACCAATCATTTTCTATACATTCCCTGATCGTTGCCTCGGAATCAGACAGATTAAAGATTTCCACTCTTATATCATCATCATAGTTTCCCTCTTCAGTATAACAATCTATCGTCACCGTCTCATATGCATCCAGCGTATGATCGTCTGCATACCCCGTCTGGCCTGTGGTAAAATCATATTCCTCGCCGGTGTCCAGAATAAACTGATAATGATACAATGGTAATATCTCCTCCAGACTTGCGCCATATGCAAACGTATCATTGATCATAAGGCTGCTAAAATCATTCTCCTCCAGCGATCCTAAATCGGCATATTTTAAATAGAACGGAAGGCAGCCATTTTCCTCAGCAGCATACCAGTCAACGGATGGTTCCTGCTCCTGCTCCTGTTCATCTTCACTGATTGACGGCTGCTCCTGTTCATCTTCATTTACTGGCGGCTGCTCCTGTTCATCTTCACTCGCTGATGGCTGCTCCTGTTCATCTTCTACTATTTCCATGTCCGGCGCTTCCTCTCCGCCACGGTTTTTAATGAAGAATACAGCGCCTGCCGCAATCACCGCCACCGCGGCTGCCGCTATTCCGATTTTAACCATTAATGCGCCTTTTCCAGCCGTTTTNNTTTTTCCGGCGGCTGCAGCGCTTTCCGTCGATCCCCCCGCAGTTCCAGTGCTTTCCGCCGCCCCTGCTGCCAGATGTGAGCTGATGGCTTCCATCATTTCCTGCAGCAGATCCGGCATATCAAAAGAATTGGCTTCCTCATAAAGCAGCCTCATCAGCAGCGGCAGTCCCACAACAGAGTAAAGCTTGACGCCGCTTCTGTTTTCATATGCGTCAACGCCGTCCCTGATCTTGGCGCGGGCAACGCTCAGCCTATACTTTACCGTTCCAGGCGGACATTCCATAATGCTCGCGGTCTCCTCAATCGACAATCCGTTAAAATAATAAAGTATGACCGTTTTGTACTGGATATCGGAAAGGTTATTCCTCATGATATCCATCACCAGCTTCCTTTTCTCCTTTTGGGTGATATACTCCTCAGGCAGGAAATTTTCATTTTCCTCCGTCGGCTCATCACCTGCATTTTCAACGTCCGTAAAAACCGCCGATCTTTTCATCAATAGCTTCTTGCACTTATTTATCGCGATCTTGTTCATCCACGGAATAAGTTTTTCCGCATCGTTAAGCGCGTTGATCTTCTCATAAACAGTGATATAAACGTCCTGCATCACATCCTTTGCATCCTCCTCATTGCGCAGGAAACTGATGCAGGTAAAATATATCGACCTGCTGCTGACGGAATACAGTTCCTCAAACGACGTCTGATCCCCCTGCCTGATCTTCTCAACTAACTTACTTAACTGATCTTTATCCATTTGATCCTGATCCTCCTTTCAGGTTCCACCTTTTTGTTTAGTCTTTTGCAATTTTTCCTCCTTTTATTTTATAGATTCCAATTTTGCATAAAAGGTTGGGATTTTTATTATTTTTTTCATATTTTTTGTTCTGTATGAAAATAACAGGCAGGAATCTTCCCTGCCTGTTTTCTTATCATGTCTCTTTTATCAGCCTGTTATATTCTTCCGTTATTTTATTGAATACCTCAGTAGATCCATTTCCGGCGTCCGGATGATAGACCTTGCACAAATCCCTGTAACGCCGCTTAATGCTTGCGGTGTCTTTACAGCCGCTGAAAAATCCAGGTGAAGCCGCTTCCGACCTCTTACGTTCCTGCATCCGGCGTTCCTGCCATTCTCTTCCGGCCTGCTGTCTCTGATATTCCTCATATGCCTCATCATCTTCTTCATAATCTTCTTCGTAATCTTCTTCATCATCCTCATCGCCGTAATCTTCATATTCCGCATAATCCTCCATTTGGGAATATAAATACTTTTTCAAATTAAAATACCGAATTATGATAAAGAAATCCAATACGGGTCCACCAAAGCAGACCACCGCTCCGATCAACGTATTCCATACTTCATCCATTTTCTCCACATTGTATTGCCATATAAAGATCAGCGCGACAGCAACTATGATACCGATGAGCCAATTACCCGTCATTTTAATAAACAGCCAAATATAAGAAAGGACGCCGTAAATCACAAAAAAAGCAACCACGTACTTCAGGATATCCTCCTGAAATGTATCCATATTAAACCGACACACGGCGCCCGCAACAATTAGAAAAGCAATCAACAGTTTCACCGGAATACCCAACATCCGGCTTCGCAACTCCGCCAGCTTTACAATCTTTAGTTCGTCCATTGATTTATCCCCGCTATAATTGTTGGTTTTCCGCCCTTTCTAAGGAAGTGCTGATTAAATCACTGTTTCTCTAACAGTTCTTCAAAAATCCGGTAAACTTCCGGCTGCACGCGGGAGAAACGGACGATCTTCATATCCTTATTCAGCAGACAGTGTTCCGATGTGCCTGTTACCACCAGATGTCCGTTGCCCATATGATACATCTCGTACCCCACGGTAAATTTAATGGGACTCAGCTTCCTGATCTTTACCTCTATCCTGATCTGGTCAGAAAATGTTGTATGTTCATGATATTCGCAGGATACCGAAAGCACAGGTGAAAGCAGCCCGTCTCCCTCCGTCCTTTCATAGGGCCAACCGAGCTGCTCTAAAAAATCAGTCCTTGCCTCCTCCATCCAGCGGATATAATTAGAATGGTGGGTGATCCCCATCCTGTCTGTTTCATAATACTGCACTTTATGGATATATGGTTCTATTCTCACTATAATACCGCTCCCTCCGCCTGCGAAACGGCCGGCAGAATGTCATAATTTTACGTCGTTCTCCAGTTCGTCCGCAATGGCAATCGTCTGTTCCAATACCGTTTTGATGGAACTTATGTTCTCCATATAACTTTCCGCCACATCGTTGGCTTCTTTAATGGATTTCATAATGGCCTCCAGATGGCTTACGATAGCGGACAGCGTAGTTTTAATCTCTGTTGCGGAATTACCGCTGTCCTTTGCAAGTTTTCCCATCTCTGTAGCGACAACGGTAAATCCCCTCCCGGCTTCTCCGCTTCGCGCAGCCTCAATCGATGCGTTCAGCGCAAGGATATTGGAATGGGATGCATTGCTGCTGATCTTATTTACGACATCCGACGCCCCGTTGACATCCTGTTCTACATCCGAAGTCATCTTATTCATATTTGTAAGCATGCCAAATAACGTCTCGACGCCGCTGACAAAGTCCTGAACGGAACTGTCGATCTCCTGCATGGATTCCTGGAATCGTGAGGCAATCTCCTTGACCTTCTCCTTCCCTTCCACGGAATAAGAGCATATGACACATCCCACAACCTTCCCCTCGTCCTTTATCGGAACCAGATTGCCCTCCACCGGAAAGCCCATAACCTCCTTAGGCAGATAATTATGTTTTGTAATGCCCCTGGTGATCACCTCGTCAAAGATTCCGCTCGGATCTTCAAACACGGAACCAACTTCCGCCTGCGGCGCCATTCCCTCCGGCAGTGAAAACCCCTGCACTACCTTATCCCTGTCCATAACAGAAATAATCACGTCTTTGTCATACAACTGTCTTATAAGATCAAGTTGATCAACAACACTCTGCAGCTTCTCATTCATATGTATGCACCTCCAACCCATTTTCCAACTCATTCGTAAACACCGGCTTTCAATCGCCGGACATACTAATTTTAACATAATATAACTGTAATTACAAATTTTATTATTCTTTTCCAATCGTTGCAAAAATTAATTAAAAAAGCCGGAACTAAGTACTCACCCGGTTCCGGCTCCTTTATGATCTTTATCCGTAGATCCTCGTCTCATGTTCCACCAGCTGCTCCCCATCGTACACCAGCTTAATGGTAAAGAAACGCTTTTCATCCTCCAATAGATATTTTAAGAAAATGGCGTCCCCTGCCCATGTGGGCAGATCCGGGACTTCGCTTTTAGGGATCCAGCAAAGTTCACCTTCCTCACATTCGACAAGCTCTCCCGTGAATCCATCCGCCGTAAACAGACACATCCCTTCCGGTTCGCACTGATCACTGATAAATGTGATCAGACCGCGGAACTGCCATGAAGTCAATGTCAGTCCTGTTTCCTCTTTCACCTCGCGCAGCAGACATTCCTCCGGGCTTTCTCCCTCCTCAAAATGTCCCCCTACACCGATCCATTTGCCTGTATTAATATCTTTCGCTTTCTTCACGCGATGCATCATCAGATACCGGTCATCTTTCTCTATATAGCAGAGTGTCGTCATTTTCATAGGTATTGCTCCCGATCCTAAAGAGTTCCCTTCCGGCATTCCAATGTTATAAGGCTACAATGCCTTTTAACATATTAGATCGCCTCATGGAATGTTCTGCTGATAACGTCCGCCTGCTGCTCCGGTGTCAGCTTGATAAAGTTCACTGCATATCCGGATACACGGATGGTCAGCTGCGGATAATTCTCAGGATGTTTCTGCGCGTCCAAAAGAGTATCTCTGTTCAATACATTGACATTCAGATGATGACCTCCTTTTTCTGCATACCCGTCTAAAAGATTTACTAAGTTATCAACCTGTGATGAACTTCCCATAACTATTACCTCCTGTTAATGATTATTTTTAAAAATAGTAACTATTACTGTTTTCTGTATCAACTATACTACAGTTTGTTATTGAATGCAAGTGGAAAAAATTATTTTCATTAAAAATATCCATTATTTACTAAGATTTATTTAAAATAAGATTTAATACTATTATTTAATACTAATCCCCATGCCGCCTTCGGCGGCTCAAATATTATATAAATTATAAAATTTTTCCTCTAAGGATCACCATCCGCTGTGCCAAATTCCGGTCCCACAGGACAATGTCAGCCCATTTTCCTACGCTGATCGTTCCCTGCTCCTTCTCAATACCAAGACACCTTGCAGGATTGATCGTAG
>DLOP01000122.1:6103-6334 GCA_002478505.1 Lachnospiraceae bacterium UBA7481 | reverse complement strand
CCGGCAAAGATGCGGTGGAACCGGCCAGAGAACCATTCTTTTTTAAAATCGCAACACTGCCTCTCTCCCGCATATTTTGCACCACAACCTCCTGCCCGCCCAAAGTGTATTCCCCTTCCGGCATTCCGGCAGCGCGCATACTGTCGCTGATCAGTACGATGCGGTCCTCTCCAAGAAGTTGAAACGCCGTCCTTATCACAGACGGATGGACATGGAAACCGTCACAGATCA
>DLOP01000122.1:2134-6077 GCA_002478505.1 Lachnospiraceae bacterium UBA7481 | reverse complement strand
CCCGCCACTCCCGGCTCCCTATGATGCCATGGCGGCATCGCATTAAAAAGATGAGTCACATGACATACGCCGGCTTCCAGCGCCTGTCTCGTAGTTTCATAATCTGCATCCGTATGAGCCAGGCTGAATCTGACTTGGTTTTTCATCTGTCTGATCATAACGAGTGCATCTTCCTTTTCCGGTGCAATACCCACAACTTTGACCAACCCTTCGCTGACCTCTAAGAATTGTGTTATTGCGTCTTTGCTGCAGGGCAGGATATAAGAAGCATCCTGCGCGCCGCAGCGGACGGGACTGATAAACGGTCCCTCCAAGTTGATCCCTGCCAGACGCGATCCCTGCATCCTTCCGCTTTCCTGCAGCTTTGCAAAATCAGCCGCGTATCTTAATGTCTTTTTTAATCGGTCTGCCGGCAGAGTCATCGTTGCGGGCGACATCCCCGTCACGCCAACAGACGCCTGGTAATCCGCAATTTCCTGCCACATCTTAAATATGGCTGCTGATTCTTCGCCGCTTTCCCCATCAGGAAGATCACAGATATCCCGTCCCTTGCAGCCATGAAAATGCATGTCGATCATTCCCGGCAGCGCATAACATCCCCCGCCTTCCACCACTGCCTCATTCTTCTCAATCGGAAAACCGGCTGCCCCACAGTCTTTCTCTGCAATCCCATTCTGTCTCATTGCATGAAGCAGCCGTTCGTCGTCGGCTTCCGTTTCTTCGTATCTTATTGCGGCAATCCTGCCATCCTGCACTTCTATGCTGCCAGAGCGAAAGTTCTTTTCCTCCGTATATATCCAGACATTTTTTATGAACATATCCTACTCACCGGCTTTATTTTCTGCAATCACTTATAGTTTGCGCAAAGTTCCTCTGCCAATGCATTGATCTGCGCCAAACTCTCCTCATTAACAGCGGACATGATTTTTACCGTATTCTCCACAAATGTTATATCTTTGCATTTCTCCATTTCCTGCCGCATGCATTTTGCAGCGGTTGCCGCCCAGGAACCATTTTCCATAAACGCAACCGTCCTGTTCCGGTATCCGTGTTCCACCAGATGCGCAATAAACGTCTTCATACAAGGAAACATATCCGCATTGTACGTCGTACCCGCCAGCACCAACGTCCCATAACGGAAGGCATCCTCTACCGCCTCCGCCATATCGCATCTTGCAAGGTCATTGACCGCTATCTTCGGACAGCCCTTTTCTTCCAATGCATCCGCCAAAAGCATCGCCGCTTTTGCGGTATTGCCATAGACAGAATTATACGCGATCACGATCCCTTCCGTCTCCACACCATAGGAGGACCACGTCTGATAAAGATTCAGATAATACCCCAGATCTTCCTTAAGAATCGGACCATGCAGCGGGCAGATGATCCGGATCTCCAGACCTGCCGCCTTTTTCAAAACATTCTGCACCTGCATGCCATATTTACCAACAATGCCAAAATAATACCGTCTCGCTTCACAAGCCCAGTCCTCTTCCACGTCAAGCGCGCCAAACTTTCCAAATCCATCCGCGGAAAACAGGATCTTATCACAAGAATCATACGTCATCATAACCTCCGGCCAGTGCACCATCGGCGCCATCACAAAGGTCAGCGTATGCCTGCCGAGCTCCAGCGTATCGCCCTCTGCCACTACTACACGCTGCGCCTCATATTCATTGGCATAAAACTGCTTCATCATAGTAAATGCCTTTGCAGTCGCTACCACTATTGTCTCCGGATACTTTTCCATCAATGCGGTAATACTTGCCGAGTGATCCGGCTCCATATGCTGGACCACCAGATAATCCGGTTTCCGTCCAGCCAGCGCCGCCTCCAGATTAGAAAGCCACTCCTCTCCGAAATTCTGATCTACCGTATCCATCACCGCGATCTTATCATCCAAGATCACATACGAATTGTACGCCATACCATGTTCCACTATGTACTGTCCCTCAAATAAGTCGATCTCATGATCGTTGACTCCGATATACTTTACCTCGTCTGTAACAATTGTACCCATTAAATTTTCCTCCTTTATACTTTATATCATCTAAACTCAAAAGCCCCTGCTTTCGCACTCCATGTTTGACTTCATCAAACGCTTTCTCATGGCTGCTTTACCAGCCTTGCCAAAACAACCCGCCGGAGCATCCGCTGATAGATCAAAAGATACCCGATCCCTGCCATTACAAATCCGAGTACAAGATCGATCACAGAATGCTGCTTGATCAAAAGCGTTGATATAATGATCAATGTGATCAACGCAAAAGATACACTCTTCTGCCCACGCCCTGTCCTTCGATCCATCCTCTTGCAGAATGTGATATGAAATACGACGGAATTAAACACATGAATGCTAGGGAGAACATTGGTCGGCGTATCGATCAGATACAATCCCTGTACCATGCGGTCAAAAACACTTCCATCCGGCGGTAATACCGGCCGCAGCTCCAATGCGTTCGGATACAGCCATGACACCAAAAGAAAACAGGTCATCCCTCCACAGATATATGTCATGAACCTGTAAAATTCCTTATGATCCAGCCCTCCCATAAAAAAATAACCCAGAAGTGCGAACTGATACGGAAACCATAGCAGATATGGCACGATAAAAACGCTGCAATACGGAATCATCCTGTCAAACCTGCATTCTATGATATGATAAGAACCCGTCGTCCTGTTTTCCAAGCAGAAAAAAAGAATCAGGTAAAACAACACATATACGATTATAGAAAGCATACGCCATATTTTTCCTTCCGGAATATATTTTATCATTCCTTGACCACTTTCCAGCCTTTCTGATATTGTCTGACAAACCTGCCGCTTCCTGCCGCCCATAAAACCACATTTATTATATCGAAAAATAATATAGATTTCCAGCTTTTTTAGTTGCAAAATTTACCTTTATAATTTATTATAGATTATAAAGAATTGTCCTTATTTTTATTTCCTTGATATTTTATGATAGGGATCATTTTTCAAGAAAGGATACCATTATGACCACCTGTGCAACGATAAGAAATAACGCTGCAACCCCATTTGGACTGCATGGAAAGCTGCATGTTCAGGGTACGCAGCTTATGGACGAGCATAATGATCCCTGCCAGCTTCGGGGGTTAAGCACGCACAATCTTTCCAATTATCCGAAATATGTGAATGAAGCGGCGCTTACCCAGATGGTAGATGAATGGAAAATCAACGTTTTCCGCCTTGCCATGTATTCCGGAGACGCCGACGGATTTCCGGGATATGCCACCGGAGACGACGCGCATAGGGCAGCGTTGGAAGATCTGATCCAAAAAGCAGCTGAGATCACGGCAAAATTAGGCATCTATCTGATCATCGACTGGCACTGTCTGTTAGATCCGGATCCTAATACTTATGTTGACATGGCGGTACATTTTTTTCAAAAAATGTGTCTTATCTTAAAAGATTATGATCATATCATTTATGAAATATGTAATGAACCAAATGGCGATACCACGTGGAAAGATATCTGCCGATATGCGGATACTGTCATCCCCGCGATCAAGGCAATCGATGACAGCAAAGTCATCATTGTCGGCACACCCAAATGGTCGCAGCGCGTAGACGACGCGGCGGCGGCTCCGCTTTCCTATGACAACCTGATTTATACGCTTCATTTTTACGCGGATACCCATAAAGAAGAACTCCGCACCATTATGGAAAACGCTATTGCGGACGGGCTTCCCATTTTAGTCAGCGAGTTTGGCATATGTGCCGCCGATGGTGCAGGCGCTATCAATCTTGAAGAAACAAATTTGTGGCTTCAGACATTGAACCGCCATAACATCAGCTACCTTATGTGGAATCTGTCAAACAAAGACGAGACTTCAGCGATCATCACACCCGCCTGCAGCAAGACCTCCGGATTTACAGAGGAAGATCTTAGTCTCTCAGGCAGAGAGTTCTTGAAAATAATGAC
>DLOP01000122.1:0-2112 GCA_002478505.1 Lachnospiraceae bacterium UBA7481 | reverse complement strand
AAAACAACCGGACTTTATTCAAATGGATAAACTCCGGTTGTTCTTATATCATTATCTCTGATAATGTTACTTAGCTGTCACTCCCGGAATCTCTTTCACAGAAAGATCATCCGCATCCAGTTTCAGATAATGAGCATCACCATAATCGTCCCACACATACAGATAGATATCATCTCCCCACTGCACCATACCGGTTGCATAATTGTAATCATAATCCGATAAAGCCATCGTCTCATACGAACCGCTTGTAACGTCTGCTTTCACAATCATTTTACCGCTATTCACCGTATAGATGACATATTTATCGTCAAAAACAACATTATAAGTATCCCATACTTCGCCCGTATAAGCGCCGCCAATCTGCGTAACTTTGCCGTCATAATCCATCGCATACAGATAAATATTTTCTTCATCATAATTGTAAACGGTAAAGAACAGTATCTCACCCTCGTCTCTGACAACATCCGCTTCGTATTCTCCATTCGTAATCACCAGATATCCATAATCCTTGCCATCATCCGGATCGATCGCTTCCCATGCATATCCGTCAAATATAAAGATATAATCATCCGTTACTTCAAAAGTAAATACGCCGTAATCATACAATGTCTCCATATTTCCATCAAAATCCATTTTAAATAATGTGGAATAATCCGTATAATAAATAGTGTCATCGTAAATGACAAAATCTTTGATCTCAATATCATCAGAAAGCAGCGTGACATCGTCATTCATCAAATCGACCTTATAAAATTCAGTCGTGCCGGCGTAAAACACTTCCTCTCCGCCTTCCTCTTTCGATCCAACACCATAGAAAAGGTAATCCTCATATACCGCAAAGATCGTAACCTGCATTCCTTCTCCCAGCTGCGTGAGCTGCACTGCATTGCCGCCATTTTCATTGATGCCCCAAAGATTCCCGTCCTTTTTAAAGATCAGGATATCGCCATTGTTAGACGCATATTTTGCAATATGCCAAGTCTCCTTTACATTAGCGGCTCTGCCAAATCTGATGCCCTGTACGCTTCCTGAAGTAATGCTTCCGGAAGGATTCGTTCCGCTCCCGCCGGATGACGCTGACTCAAAATAGCTGTCCAGAACACTTTCCGTTTCCATAGCCATGGAACTTCCCACAGACACACTATTCCAGCTGGAATCATAGATTTCACATTTTTTACCATCCGTACAGACAACAAGATAATAATCATCTTCTTCATAATCATTGCCATAGTAAAATTCCTTTTCAACATCCACCTTTACCAGAAAATAAACGCCGTCCGAAATACTGTTAAACTGATTTTCCCCGCTGACATAATTTTCCGCTTTTTCCTGTGTAAGACTGGTAACCGTATAGGTTCCCTTGATATAATTTTCCTGCTCCACAGAAATCATATACATGGTTCCGTTTTCTAAGAAGTAATACTTAAAGTCCTCTGCATCCCATGCCGTTCCGCCCAGCTCTACTTCCACTACCTCTTCAGGTTCTTCTACCGTAACCTTAAAGGAGACGTCCTCACAACCCTTTGCAGAGATGGTCACCGTAATATTCTTACCCTCTTCAACACCTGTAACCGTGATCTTACCACCCCTTACTTCCACTTCAATATAATCTTCCTTCCCCTCCTGGACGGTAGCGGTCAGTTCCGGTTTCCCAATATCTTTATAATTCTCGACTTCTATCGTTACATCTTCTTCCATAAGCACTGTAACTTTCGTTTCTGATAGCACGATCTCTTTTTTCTGAAACCAGCCCGCCAAAAAGCCAGCAACAAGAACAGTCCCCGCCAGCACCAATACACCTAATATGGAAAAGAGCGCAATCAATCCGCCTTTACCTTTCTTCTGCGGCGGCTGCACCGGAGAATATGGCGGATAAGAAGGCTGCGTATAAGTTGGTGCGCCATAACTCCCGCTTGCAGGCTGTACCGGTGTGGCTGCCCCAAGACCGCTATTTACCGGCTGTACTGGCGTAGGCGCTCCGAGACCGCTATTTGCCGGCTGCTCCGGTGTGGCTGCTCCAATGCCATTATTTGCCGGCTGCTCCGGTACAGCTGCTCCAATGCCGTTATTTGCCGGCTGTTCCGGTGTGACTGCTCCAAGACCGTTATTTGC
>DLOP01000027.1:1130-20002 GCA_002478505.1 Lachnospiraceae bacterium UBA7481 | reverse complement strand
ATTTACATCCGGATGGCTTTTCATATATTCATAAAACTTCCGTTCCTCCTCCGAAAATGTATCCACATCCCACTGATTGCGGTAGCTGCCGATAAACACCACATCATACGGACGATCCTGATTCCCGGCATATCCGGCATCTTCTCCTGCCGGTGGGAATTGTATTGCATTTTCTGTTCCATAATATCTTTTGATATAGTCCGCATAATCCGCATCCTGGGAAAGGATGTAATACTCCTTTGGAAGATCGTAAAACATATCGTTAAAATAGATCGGATTATCAAACCAGAACTGATATTTCGGACATGCCATCCTCCGGAAAATATCTCTTTGGATACATTTTCGGAGGAGGAACGGAAGTTTTATGAATATATGAAAAGCCATCCGGATGTAAATTTTGAAGTTGGTTATCGGCAGTATTTAAAAGAAAATATGCCTTATAAATATGAAGAGGACACCATACGGATCGGTCTGGAATCGGTGAAAAATGCCTGCCGCGCGGTAACGTCCTACTATCGTGACGCTGTGATTGAGACGTTGATCGCTGCGGGCGTCAATGTGCATGTCTATGGCGATAGCTGGCAGAGTTTTCATTCGGAGCATGAAGCGTTTCTGTCCCGTCATCCTGAAGTATCGGTGGAGGAATCATTAGAGGTGCTTGGTCATGCAAAGATCGGTCTGAATATCATGACATGGCATAAGGCGGGCATGACGGAGCGTATCGCCAATATCATGCTGTCCGGTGCGGTCTGTGTTTCAGATGAGTCGAGTTATCTTAGAGAAAATTATTCGGATGGGGAAGAAATGACGCTGTTCAGACTTTCGGAGATATCTCTGCTGCCGCAGAAGGTTTTGGAGCTGCTGCGGGATGAAGATCATCGCCGGCAGATGGCGGTAAAGGCTTATGAACGCGCAAGGAAAGAGCATACATGGAGAAAACGTACGGAGGAGTTTCTTGCCTTAAAAGGATAGTTTCTTATGTAAATTGTCACACTGAACAAATACAGGCTATATAAATTGTTTTATATTTACAAACTTAACGGGGATAACATTTTTTGTTTGACACTAAATTGTTAAAAAATTATAATTTAATTATAGGTTACCGATAACCTAACAACTTAAAATTCAGATATAGTATCTTTAAAAGGAGGAATCCCCATGTCTAACGTAAATTTTGTTAATGTATCGTCATTGCCCAATATTCCCTGGCAGGAGAAGCCGGAAGGGATCAAGGGTGCGCCCGTATGGAGATATACGGAAAACCCTATTATTGACAGAAATCCTGTAGAGGGCGTTGCAAGGATCTTTAATAGCGCGGTTATGCCCTATGAGGATGGATTTATCGGCGTGTTCCGCGGCGAGCAGACAAACGGTATTCCTTACATATATCTTGGAAGAAGTAAGGATGCGATTCATTGGGATTTTGACAAAGATAAGATTCCGTTTGAGGATGAGGACGGCAAGCCGTTTATGCCGGTCTATGCTTACGATCCCCGTCTGGTAAAGGTAGAAGATACCTATTATATCATCTGGTGCGGCGATTTTTACGGCGCGGCAATCGGTATGGCAAAGACGACGGACTTTAAGAAATTTGTCCGCATTGAGAATCCGTTTCTGCCCTTTAACCGCAATGCCGTACTGTTTCCCAGAAAAATTAACGGTAATTTTGTACTGTTTTCCAGACCCTCCGACAGCGGGCACACTCCGTTTGGCGACATATTTATTTCAGAAAGTCCGGATCTTGTATATTGGGGAAAACATCGTCATGTGATGAGCCGCGGTAATGAGTGGTGGGAGTCCGTAAAGATCGGCGGCGGCGCAGCTCCCATTGAGACAAGCGAAGGCTGGCTGTTATTCTATCATGGAGTCAGCGGAACCTGTAACGGATTTGTATATTCTATCGGCGGCGCGATTCTGGATATTGACAATCCTTCTATTGTGAAATACCGCTGCACGAATTTTCTTTTAACGCCGGAGCAGTGGTATGAGGAGCGGGGATTTGTACCTAACGTATGCTTTCCCTGTGCTACACTTCAGGACAATGATACGGGAAGGATCGCGATTTTTTACGGAGCTGCGGACAGTTATGTGGGACTGGCATTTACGAAGTTGGATGAGATCGTGGACTATATTAAATCCAACAGCGTGTTGAGTGATACCGATAAGGAAATCGGCCGCAGATAAAAAATCATGTATTATATTGTATGATCCATTTTGTGAATAATGCCCAGCAAAACTTGCCAAAGAAAGAGATATATAATAATATTTTTTGTGAAGGGATGGAGTAGGAGTTGTGCATGTCAGATCATAAAAATGTGTTAGTAAAGGGGATATGGCTTGCGTTATGTATTGCGGCGCTGACTGCATGTACAGCGGCGGAAAAAACGCCGGGATCATCTGACGGGGAAGCGGCGGTGTATTCCTGGGAGGAAGCGGACGTCTATGAAGCAGAGGATGGCGTACTTCTGGGCGGTGCTTTGATAGAGAACGGTACACAGGGATATAAGGGAGAGGGTTACGTGACCGGTCTTGTAAATGAGGGTGACGGTATCAGCCTGAGCATTACGGTAGCAGAAGCCGGCTTTTATGACCTGAATTTTATCAGTGCAAGTCAGGGCGGAGATTATAAAGAAAACTATGTGTTGATCGATGGTGAAAGTGTAGGGACAGTCAGTGTACAGTCGGGAACATTTACAGATTCCATCCTGCAGCGTGTGTATATGGAAAGCGGTACGCATGAGGTCAGAATGACTAAGTACTGGGGATGGATTATGCTGGATAGAGTGTTGGTAAAGCAATCTGATGAGTTGCCTGCAGATCTTTATCAGGTATCGCCAAAGCTTGTAAATCCTGATGCTACAGAGAATGCGCAGCGGCTGTTCAGTTATATGTGTGATATCTATGGAACGCAGATCCTTTCAGGACAGTATTGTGATGATGGTATGTATGGCTTGGAGAATGCTGCTATCTGGAAGGCGACCGGCGGTGAATTTCCGGCTGTGTTGGGGCTTGACTTCATCGAGGCGTCTCCTTCCCGTGTTGCATACGGTTCACAGAATTATGCAACGCAGTATGCCATTGACTATTGGAACGAGGGTGGGATCGTTACTTTCTGCTGGCATTGGAACGCGCCGGAGAAGTATATCACCGGACAGTGGTACAGCGCTTTTTATACGGAACATACCAATATCGATCTTGCAAAGATCATGAATGGGGAAGATCAGGAAGGTTATGACCTTCTGATGAGAGATATTGACGCGATCGCAAAAGAACTACAGACATTGCAGGATGCAGGCGTGCCGGTGCTTTGGAGACCGCTGCATGAGGCATCCGGAGGATGGTTCTGGTGGGGAGCGTCGGGACCGGAGGCTTATAAGAAGCTTTATATTTTATTATATGATAAATTGACTAATAAATACGGCCTGAATAATCTGATCTGGATCTGGAACGGTCAGGATGCAGAATGGTATCCGGGTGATGAATATGTGGATATCATAGGAGAGGATATTTATCCGGGAGAGCGTGTATATAGTTCTCAGGCAGATACATTTCTGAAAGCGGTGGGCTATACCGAAAGCAATAAGATGATCGTGATGTCGGAAAACGGCTGCCTTTTCGATCCGGCGCTTGCAGAGCGTGACGGCGCCATGTGGGGATTTTTCTGTACATGGCAGGGCGAGTTTGTGTTAAGGAATGATGCGCTAAACGATCTTTCTGAGCAATACACGGAAGAGAGCATGGTGCGGCAAGTCTATGGGGATGAAAGAGTGATCACGAGATCGGAGTTGCCGGATCTGTTGAACTATCCGATACGGACGGACTAGTGTGAAAAGCAGCGGTTTGTGAGTTAAGAGAAAGGCATAGTTTTAAATGGAGGGATTTTTCTCATCAGAGGGACCGTTGATCGGATTTCTTCAAAAAATAGGGATGTTGATTGTTCTGAGCGTATTGTTTCTCTTGTGCAGCTTTCCGCTTGTTACGATGGGCGCGGCGGCGTCCGCACTGTATTACGCGGTAGCGAAATCTGTCCGCAGGGGGCGGGGTTATCCGACCAAAGAATTTTTCAGGGCTTTTAAAAGAAATCTCAAAAATGGTACAGTCTTAACGGTTATTTTTGGCGGACTCGCAGCATTGATTTTATATAACAGGGAAGTGCTCTGGCAGGCGTCTTCGGGAGAGCGGGAGATGCTCTCGGAGATCATGGCGGGCATTCCGGATGGTGGTGCGCTGACATTGTACGTTGTCTATGATGGGATGCTGCTTTTCCTGGCAATGCTGGCGGTATATCTGTTTCCGATTTTGTCGCGGTTTGTGATGAAGCTTTCGGATATTGTAAAACTTTCCTTTGTGATGTCGCTTCGATTTTTCTATTTTACTATATTGCTGATGGCAGGAACCGGCATATTGCTTTATCTTCAATGGAAAGTGCTGCCGATACCGGCGATACTGTTGCTGCCCGGCGGGTGGACTTACATCTCCTCTTTTCTGCTGGAAAAGGTGATGAAAAAATATATAGCCGATCCCAGAGATGGAGAAGATGCATGGTATCTGGAATGAATATACACGAAATCGAGCTTTGCACTGAGTGTCATCGCAGCAAGCTGCTCTGACATGGAGGATTGGTATAGATAATCAGCTTGCGAAAGGAGTGCAGATAATGATAGGAAAGCATCTGAATAGGGGATTATACAGAAGGGTGGTTTCGATAGCGTTGTGCGTGACGATGCTGTCAGGGATGTTTTTCTATCATGGCATTGAAGTCAATGCAAAAACAGGACTTACGCTGGATGATTACCGTGAGGAGGCCGGTACCTATTCCGTGACCGGGGATGTCCCGGGTTATACAGAATATTTGAATACATACGAACAGGTCTTTCCGGAGGATGTGATCGAGATCGATGCTGCTGATTTTGACCGTTATGAGGATCGCGATGGTACGGCAAAGCCGGATGTTTATACAGATTATGAAGGCATGGAAGGCGACAGCGTCTTAACCACGGAATCCGCTTTGATCGAATATGATTTTGAAGTTGCAACCAGCGGTTATTATGACCTCTCTTTACTGTACTATCCTGTAGAAGGAAAAAGTTCTGAGATCCAGCGTTCCTTTTTCATTGACGGCGCGCTGCCTTATGGGGAACTCTCCCTGATTGAATTTTCCCGTGTCTGGACGACAAGTGTTTATGATTATTATATCAATGCGGATGATATCGAGGTTGCCCGCTGGCCGAAGGATAATCAGGGCAATGATCTGAAGCCCACGGCGATAGAAGTTCCGGAATGGATAGAAAGTTATCTGTTTGACAGCAACGGATATATTACGGATGAGCTGAAAGTCTATCTTGAGGCCGGATCCCATACCTTATCGATCATGTCTTTAAGGGAGCCGATGCTGATAAGAAAAATTATTTTCAGCAATTCCGAGGACCCGGAACCTTATGCTGTTGTAAAAGCCAACTGGGACGCTATGGGTGCAGTGCAGACGACCGACCATAATATTCGGATCGAGGCGGAGAACGCGGTAAAGACATCTTCCCAGATGTTATATCCCAAACAGGATCAGTCTTCTCCTGCAGTTTACCCTTCCAGTGCAAAGGAATTGTTGAATAACAGTATCGGTGGCACCAACTGGCAGAACGCAGGACAGTGGATCGAGTGGGAATTTGAGGTTCCGGAAACAGGATATTATAATATCAGCATGTATGATAAACAGAATTTTGTCAGGGGTATCTATGTTTCAAGGAAGATCATGATCGACGGAGAGATTCCTTTTGCAGAGATGAGCGATTACGGATTTGATTATGCCCAGAACTGGCGTCTGGATGTATTGTCCGATGATGAGGGTACGCCGTATCAGTTTTATCTGGAGAAAGGAACCCATACGCTGCGTATGGAGGTGGTACTGGGGGATTTTTCTGAAATTATCAGTACGGTGCAGGATTCCGTACAGGATCTGAATGCCATTTACCGGAAGGTCATCCGAATTACCGGCGTATCTCCTGATAAGTATCGGGATTATCAGATTGCCAGTTCACTGCCGGAATTGCAGGGAGAGCTGGAGGTAGTCCGGGTAAAATTGGACAGCGCCATTGTGGAGCTGCAGGAGATTGCAGGTAACAATACTGATAAGACAAGAGTCTTGATTACTATGAGAGACCAGCTGGATGAGCTGATCTATGATCAGGAACGTTTTACGGAAGTTATTAACTCCTATAAGATCAATGTACGTGCCTGCGGTAACTGGATTACACAGGTTGTTGGTCAACCGCTGCAGGTTGACAGGATCTACATCTATTCCGACAGTTCAGAACCGAAGGTTACCGGCGCATCCTGGTTCAGCAGGCTGATTTATGAGCTCAAAAGGCTGTTTTATTCTTTTATCATTGATTATAACCAGATCGGTAATATTGCAGATAGCAATACGGAAGGCACTACAATTACACTCTGGGTTGGTACCGGACGGGATCAGGCTAATGTCATTAAAAATCTGATTGATGAATCCTTTACAAGTACAACAAATATTAACGTGAATGTCCAGCTGGTGGATATGAGTACGCTTCTTAAGGCATCGCTGGCAGGGGAAGGTCCTGATGTGGCGCTTCAGGTGGGACCTACGCAGGTGGCTACGGCTGTTTCTGCGGGGACAGGAGCGAGCAATGCCTCTATGGTAAGTGCCTCTAATGATACGCCGGTCAATTACGGTATCCGTAACGCAGTGCTGGATCTGACGCAGTTTGAGGATTATGATGAGGTGGTTTCAAGATTCTCGGACAGCGCCCTTGTTCCGTTTACCTACAATGGAGCGACCTATGCCCTGCCAGATACGCAGACGTTTTTGATGATGTTTTACCGTAAGGATATTCTACAGGAGATCGGTCTGGAGGTGCCCAGAACATGGGACGACGTTAAAGTTGCCATGACGGTTCTGTCCAAGAACCAGATGGAATTTGGCATGTTGCCGGGAGAACAGGTATTTGCCATGCTGTTGTTTCAAAACGGGGGAACCTATTATTCACATGAGGGTATGGCGTCAGCATTAGACGATGATATTGCTGTCAATACATTTAAAGAATATTGTGAGTTCTATACGGATTACAAGCTGGATAAAGAGACCAGTGTGGAAGAACGTTTCCGTACAGGAGAATGTCCGATTATTATCGCGGACTATACTGTGTTCAATAATCTTGCAGTATCGGCTCCGGATATTGAGGGACTTTGGGATTTTACAGTGGTGCCGGGCATTATGCAGGAGGATGGTACGATCAACCATACCACCGGAAGTATCGGTGTTGCTGATATGATCATGGCGGATACGGAATATCCGGAAGAGAGCTGGGAGTTTTTAAAGTGGTGGACGTCGGCGGAGACCCAGACACTGTACGGACGGGAGATGGAGAGTCTGATGGGCGCTGCAGGACGTGTGGCAACAGCCAATATCGAGGCATTAGGTAATTTATCATGGCAGGTAAACGCCTACGAGGCGCTGGTGGAACAGTTTGAACAGGTGCAGGGCATCCCTCAGGTTCCGGGCGGATATTATACCTGGCGAAATGTGAACAATGCATTTTACTCTGTTACGACAGATACCAATACGGCGACGCCAAGAGAAGCGTTGATGGAAAAAGTAGAGTATATCAATGCTGAGATTGATTATAAACGGGAAGAGCTTGGTCTTCCGATTCTGGAAGATTGAGAAAGGAGGGAATGGATTTGGCTGAGAAAACGCAGAAGTTAAATGATGTGGAGGCTGACGACAATAAGAAGGCAGCTGATGTCATGACAGAGAAGCCGGAAACAAAGAAAAATGCCATCTCAGAAGAGGCTTTGGCCGTTGCAAAGAAGCAGGCTGCGCTTTCTTATCAAATCCGTCGTGCGAGATGGTCTTATGGTATGATGTCGCCGTATTTTATCCTGTTTTTCTTTTTTACGGTACTGCCGGTGGCGATGTCCATAGTGCTCAGCTTCACTTATTTTAACATGCTGGAGTTGCCTGAATGGGTGGGATGGAAAAACTATGTCAAACTGTTTTTGGACGACGACGTGTTTTTGATTTCTTTGAAAAACACCTTGTTATTTGCAGTTGTTACCGGACCGGTCAGCTATTTCCTGTGCCTGTTGTTTGCTTGGATCATCAATGAATTTAAAGGATGGCTCCGTTCCTTTCTGACATTGATCTTTTATGCTCCTTCGATTTGCGGTAATGCTTATCTGGTATGGAGTCTGATCCTGACTGGTGACAGATATGGATATCTGAATGGTCTGTTATTAAAATACGATGTCATTAACGAGGCGATTTTATGGATGAAAACGGCAAAATGGATCATGCCGTGTCTGATCGTCGTGCAGCTCTGGCTGTCACTTGGTACCGGTTTTCTTTCCTTTATTGCAGGTCTTCAGACGATCGATAAGAGTCTGTATGAAGCTGCGGCACTGGACGGTGTCAAAAACCGCTGGCAGGAGTTATGGTATGTGACGCTTCCGGCAATGAAACCGCAGCTGATGTTTGGCGCGGTTATGCAGATCACACAGTCCTTTGCCGTTGCAGATATCTCCGTGCAGCTGGCGGGCAATCCTTCCGTCAATTATGCCGGCGCGACCGTTGTAACGCACCTTTTGGATTATGGCAATACGCGATTTGAGATGGGTTATGCATCTGCGGTTGCAACGGTTCTGTTCCTTTTGATGGTTGGCACGAATAAGCTGGTACAGAGAATTTTAAGGAGGGTGGGCGAATAATGTCTAAGCAAGCAAAATCTGTTGACGCAAAACCGTCCAATATCATACCGTCTGACGCTAAGATCAAGTTCAAGAAGCGCAGGCGCGAGAAGCAGTTAAACCGCTCTATAGCGGGTAATACGTTATTATTTGCATTGATGATCTTCTGCGGAGTATTTATGGCCCTGCCGCTGGTCATGATCATTAACAACTGCCTGAAGCCGTTGGATGAGTTGTTCCAATATCCGCCAAAGCTTTTTGTGAGAAATCCGACGCTGGAAAATTTTACGGACCTGTTTGTTTTGATGAATGATACCTGGGTTCCGTTTTCCAGATACATATTAAATACGATCATTATTACGGTAGGCGGTATGGTAGGGCATGTAATATGTGCGTCTCTGGCAGCTTACCCACTGGCAAAGCATAAATTTCCCGGAAAGGATATTCTCTTTTCCATGGTAGTGCTTTCCATGATGTTTTCCTGGACGGTTACGCAGATCCCCCAGTATATGATCATTTCCTGGCTGGGTATCAATAATACGTATCTGGCGTTGATCCTGCCGGCATGGAGCTTTGGTATGGGTCTTTACCTGATGAAACAGTTTATGGAACAGCTGCCGGATTCCCTGATGGAGTCGGCAAGGCTGGATGGAGCGAATGAGCTTACCATCTTCTGGAAGATCGTGATGCCGAATGTAAAACCGGCATGGCTGACCCTTGCCATCTTCCAGTTTCAACAGATGTGGGCCAATACAGGCGCGTTGTTTTTGCGGGATGAGCAGTTAAAACCGCTGCAGTTTTCTTTACAACAGATCACTGCGGGCGGTGCTGCGCGTGCAGGAGCGGCAGCAGCAGTTACTTTTCTGATTGCGGCGGTGCCGATCATCTTTTTCCTGATCTGCCAGAGAAATGTATTGGAGACGATGACGACTTCCGGTATGAAAGATTAAATGTGAGAAGAGTTATGTAAATCGGATTAAGTTTGGAAAGGAGTATGGCTATGATGATAAAAGCACGGAAATCTGTACTTGCCGGGATACTGGCAGCTTTGGTGATCAGTCTCTCATTCACGGGGAGCGTTTCGGCAGAAAATCTTCCGTACGATCCTTATGCATATGATTACTGGGATGACGTCGTACATACACCTGCAGCTTATGAACCCGCAGGCATGATCAGGGGCAGTGATCTGATTTATGAAGGGGAATCCATAGGTGCATTTGTTAATCCCCAGGATCTTTGTAAATCTGAAGATGGCAATATCTATGTAGCGGATACCGGTAATCAGAGAATCGTTGTATTGAACCAGAATATGACAGAGGTAGTCAATATCTATACGACCTTTGACAATAACGGTACGGAGGATACCTTTAATATGCCCACCGGTGTCTGCGTCTCATCAAAGAACTGGCTGTATATTGCAGATTCCATGAACCGCCGTGTCGTGATCCTGGATATTGCAACCGGCGAGCTGAAGGGGATTGTGGAAGATCCGCAGTCTGATATCTTAGAGGCGGGGTACGTGTTTACACCGTTGAAAGTATCTGTGGATTATGCAGACCGTGTTTACTGCATTGCACAGAATATGTTTGAAGGCATTATGGTGTTTGAGTCCAATGGCGAATTTACAGGGTTTTTCGGAACGATAGAGGTGCAGATTTCGCTTTGGGAAAAGTTTTGGAGAAGGATCGCGACGAAGGAGGAGCGTTCCAAATCACAGCTTTTTATTCCGACGGAATTTACGGGGATCGACGTGGACAGCGATGGTTTTGTCTATGCCACTAATATTGATTTAAAGGGATTGCAGGGTGTGCGCCGGCTGAATCCCAGAGGAGAGGATGTCATTAAGCAGGGTGAGAACGAGAACGTCGGAGGTGATCTTTGGATCGAAGGTTCTACGGATTATGCCGGCCCTTCTCAGATCACGGATGTTGTTTACCGGGAGAAAGGGATATTCTCGTTGCTTGACCGTAAGCGGGGCAGGATATTTACCTACGATCATGAGGGCAACCTTTTATACATTTTTGGAGGACTTGGAACGCAGGTAGGTACCTTTATGGCGCCGGCGGCAATTGAGTCCGTGGGAAATCAGATCGTTGTCTTGGATTCCAACAGGGCCGCAATCTTCTGCTTTCATGAAACAGAATACGGCAGACTGATCAATGAGGCGGTCAGACTCCGTTATGACGGTGATGAAACCCAGGCGGTAGAGATGTGGCGACAGGTATTGAAGCTGAATGAGAATTTTGAGCTTGCCAATTCCGGTATTGGTAAGGCGTACCTGACAGCAAAGGACAATGAAAATGCCATGTATTACCTTAGGCTGGGTATGAACCGGGAATATTATTCCATTGCCTTTAAGAGATATCGCAACGAAATATTGAAAGCGAACCTGAATTATATTTTGACCGGCATGATGGTGATCATTATCGGATATCTGGTGGGTTCCAAGATCGTAAAGAAGAAAAAGGGAATTGAAAAAGAGGAGGATATACTGAATGGATAAAAATATTTCCGAAGAAAATGGTTTTTCCGTTAATGACGAAAGCGGTTTTATAAAGAAATATTTTTCCGCGGAGAAATGGAAGTATCTCTGGTATACGCTCTCGCATCCCATGGACGGATTTTATTGGATCCGCCGTAAGGATAAGGGCAGTGTGCCGATAGCGATTTTACTGGTGATCTGTTTTTCCTTCTGTTTTTCTTTAAACAGATATCTTGCTAGTTTTGTAGTGAATGATATTAATCCGAGGTCTGTCAATTCTCTGTCGGAGCTGGGTGGCGTATTGCTCTTATATGTGCTGCTTTGCGTGGGGAACTGGTCGATCACCTGCCTGATGAACGGAGAAGGAAGGATGAAGGATATTTCCATCGCAGTAGGATACGCAACGCTGCCGTTGATCCTGACTTACATCCCGGCAACGATCATCAGCCGCGCCATCGCAGCTGACGAAGAATCGTTTTACTATATGATTCTTGCGGCCGGTATTGCTTATGCAGTAATTTTGCTTCTGATCGGTATTATGCAGGTGCATAATTATACCTTAGGCAAGACGCTGATTACATTGTTTTTAACTATGGTCGCCGTATTTATTATTATTTTCCTGATGCTTTTGCTGCTGGATCTGATCGGTCAGGTTTATAATTTCTTCTATAGTATTTATACGGAGCTGATTTTAAGGGCATAGCCGGAGAGATGGAAATAAACAGGGTTTAAGATCTATGTAGGATAAAGGAGAAGCATATGAAATTGCCAAACCCATTTGCTAAGAAAAGCCATATTACGGAAGAAGAGGATATCTATAAGGATAGATACGTCAAGGTTCTTAAGAAGCAGAAAAAAAAGCTGGGAAAACCCGGTAAAGTTGTTTTGGGGTTGTTGGGGATCGCTTTGACCGGCGTACTGATCTGGCTGGTATATTATATCGTGCATTACCATAATTACAACATATACCGGCAGTATCTTTCGGGTTATGACTATGAGGAGGGTACCGATTTTTTGCCCATCAGTGAGGCGGCGCCTGATGTAAAGGGTATGGTTTTGGCAGCCGAGAATGAGTATCTGAAACTTTATACCAATGTGGAAACGGCTGAGATCGCGGTAGTTGATAAGCGGAGCGGTGCGATTACCTATTCGAATCCGGTTGATCTGGAAGACGATACGATCGCTAACGAAACAAATAAGAATTATCTGAGATCCCAGTTTATTCTGGATTATTATAACAGCGCGAAATCACCGGGAAGTTTTGATTCGTTTTCTGCTTCTGTTGATCTTGGGCAGGTGACTGTCAAGGCGATAGGGAATGGTATCCGTTACACTTATAAAGTTGGGACGGCGGCTAATGCTACGGGGATTGTTCCTAAGTATATACGGCCGAAAGTTCTGGAGAATGTGATCAGCGCTTTGCCGGAGGAGGAGCAGGAGAAATGCGCCGGCTATTTCAGGGAGAGTACGACAGTAACGGGATTTATGGAATTGAAATCGTCTGTTGCAGGATCTTCCGCGATACTTGCTATCATTAATGACATGTTTGAACGCGCCGGTTTTACTAGTGAGGATTATGTAGAGCAGCTGACCGAGGCAGGGATGGAGGAACTGCTTTCTCCAAACTTTACTATTGAGATCGAATACCGCTTAAACGGCGACGGACTGGATGTGTCTGTTCCGGTATGCTCTATCATCGAAGGCGGCGGCGCGAAGATATACCGTATCCAGTTGTTGAAATATATGGGTGCGGCAGGCGTTGATGAACAGGGATACATAGTTGTGCCTAATGGTTCCGGTTCCATTATTAATTTTAATAACGGAAAGACAAATGTGGCTGATTACTCTCAGTATATTTACGGTATGGATCCTTTGTCACAGGAATATACCGTCTTGGAGAATACTGAGAAGGCAAGACTTCCGTTGTTTGGTATTTCAAAAGAAAACAGCGATCTTCTGGTGACGATAGAGGATGGGGCTTCGTTGGCATTTATTACGGCCTCCGTCTCAGGGAAGGTCAACAGTTATAATTATGCATATCCATCCTTTGTGCTCCGTGGATTTGATACCTTATCCATGTTTGGTGCCACAGGACAGTCTGCAGAGCTTCCGGTATTGGAGAAGAACTGCTATGATGTAAACATGACGGCAAGATATACCTTTTTGGATGAAGACCATACAGGTTATTGCGGCATGGCCAATTATTATAGAGAACGATTGATAGAAGAAGGTGTTTTGACGGAGCTTGTCAGTGACACGGAGCTTCCGTTCTATTATGATGTGATAGGAGGTGTAAAGCTGACATCCCATGTTCTGGGTGTGCAGTATTTAAGCGTATTTCCGATGACGACATTTGAGGAAGCAGAGGCCATTTCCAATGATCTTGCAGCCAATGGCGTGGCGAATCAGGTCATGAATTTCCAAGGATGGTTTAATGGCGGTTATTATCATGATGTTGCAGATCGGATCCGCGTTACGCTGAAGCTTGGCGGTAAATCGGGGCTGGAAAGCTTAAACAGTACGGTTGCGGCTAATGGCGGCACTTTTTATGGAGATGTAGCGTTTCAGAAGGCGACCTTTATCAGCAGACGGTATCAGTATATGCTGGAGTCTTCCAGATATTATGGCGCCGGTTATGTGGCGAACTTTGGACAGATCAATCCGTCAACCTTGCGGCAGACTTCCGGTTTGGGATATCGGGAGACGAAATATGATCTTGTTTCTCCCAAATTCCTGCCCAGATATGTAGATGCGTTTACAGATAGGATCGTAAATTATGATATTACAGGCATATCCCTGCGGGATCTGGGCGATACCCTGCATTCCGACAGAAGAAGAACAAATGTGATCAACCGTGAAGAAGCGCTGGATGTAGTACTGGGGCAGTTTGACGCGCTTGAAGCCGTGGGAAAGGATATTATGGTGAACGGCGGTAACGCCTATGCATTTGCCTACGCTGATGATATCATCAATGCGCCGATCAGGGATAACGATTATTTTATCATCGATCAGGATATACCGTTCTATGAAATGGTGATTCATGGTTATATCAATTACTGCGGAACACAGATCAATAATGTCAGTACGGGTGACAGGCAGGAAGACCTTCTGGAATTGATCGAATATGGGGCTGCGCCGCATTATATCTTTACATGGGAAAATGCGACGGAGATGAAATACAGCGGTCTGAATATGTACTATGCAACGACTTATGCCAACTGGAGCGCAGAGGCTGTTGAGACCTACCGGATGTTAAGCGAAGCGTTGAATCCTGTTGTGGGGGCGGAGATGGTTGCCCACGAGGCGCTTGAAAATGGGTTGAGAAAGGTCACCTATAGCAATGGAGTCTGCATCTATGTCAATTATACGGAGGAAGATCTTACGCAGGACGGTATCGTGGTGCCGGCGAAGGATTATGAGATAGGAGGTGTGAACTGATGGCTAAAAAACGACTATCTCAGGAACATAATAATACAGAAGTAAAGCAGGATAAGGCGCCTAAGGCAGACGGCGGATCTGCTAAGAAGAAAAGAACGATGGGTCTGACCGCAAGAAGGACGATGAATGGTTATCTTTTTATTCTGCCTTGGCTGGTGGGCTTTATCGTGTTTTATTTGAGAAGTCTGATCCTGACGATACAGTTCTCTTTATCGGAACTTACGGTAGGCGCTGTGGGAGGATATACCCTGGAGTGGAAGGGGCTGGAAAACTTTATCTATGCTTTCCGGGTGCATGCAGAATTCAAGCAGATCCTGACGACTTCCATCGCAGATATGCTGATTGATGTTCCGCTGATTACGTTCTTTAGTTTATTTATTGCGCTTTTATTAAACAAGAAATTTCCGGGCAGAACACTGGTGCGTGCCATATTCTTTCTGCCGGTAATCCTGAATGCGGACGCGATAACGGCGGCGATGGAGTTGGCAAGACAGATGATGGCGGGAGGTTTATCTTCCACCAGTGCAGAAGTTGCAGAGTCAGCCTCCGGCGTCAGCGTAGATTATTATATCATGCTGTTGGGGGACCTTGCCCTGCCGGATGTTGTCTTAAAATATATTGTGGAGGCAGTGAACAGGATCAGTGATATCATTACCGCTTCCGGCGTGCAGATTATCATATTTATTGCTGCTCTGCAGTCCATTCCGGGTTCTATGTATGAGGTTGCCAAGATCGAGGGCGCAACAGCATATGAGACCTTTTGGAAGGTAACATTCCCCATGGTTATGCCGCATATTATTACCAATGTGGTATATACGGTGGTAGACAGCTTTGCAGACAGTAAGGTTGTTGACTTGGCATATAAGACGGCGTTTGAACAGGGTAATTACGGATTGAGTTCGGCATTCAGTCTGATCAGTACGGTGGTTACCTGTCTGATTCTGGTGATCGTATGCAGGTTTATACAGAAGAGGACATTCTACTACAATTAGGAAGGAGCGTTCCGATGGGATCAGGAAGCAAAGAAAAAAAAGCTGTTTTTCAGCGATTTAAAGAATATTGTCAGGGTAAGGATTTCCATAATGATAAAAAGGGATTTATTGCGTCAGGTAAGAAACTGATTATAGATATTTTCCGCTTTTTGATCATTGTGGGGATCAGTTATGTTATCCTGGCGCCGGTAATCGGAATTGTGGTCAAGTCCTTCTTTTCAGATGCGGATGCATATAGTCCGATGGTATATATGATTCCACAGGATCCCACCACAAAACGCTATGACCTTGTGTTAGAACGGCTGAACTATTGGGTGACCTGCAGTAAAACGCTGTTATATTCGGCTTCTTTGATGCTGATACAGGTTGTGATCTGCTCTATGGTAGGATATGGATTTGCAAGGTTTAATTTTCCCGGGAAAAATATTTTATTTGCCTGTGTGGTGGTCATGATCGTAATTCCGGCACATACCATTATGCTGCCTTTATATACTACCTTTAAAAATTTTGATCCCTTTGGTATAATAACATTAATTAAAGGTACTCCCATTAATCTGATGGGAAGCAGCGCTCCGATGTATATCATGACTGCGCTGGGCTGCGGACTACGTTCCGGTCTGTATATCTATATATTTAACCAGTTTTTCCGCGGTCTGCCCAAAGAGATTGAAGAAGCTGCATTTGTAGATGGCGCCGGAGTATGGTATACTTATTTTAGGATCATGCTGGTGAATGCGATCCCATCCGTTATTACAGTGGCTGTATTTTCAATGGTATGGCAGTATAATGATACATTTTACGCGAATCTGTTCCTGATCAGTTCTGATGTGATCATTGGCATGAAGATTTCTACCCTGCAGGCAACCATTGCTAATCTTGATAAGATCCTTGATCCGACGATTCAAGAGCTTTATCTGGATGCCGGCATCGTGCTGGTCATGCTTCCGGTGGTAATTATTTATGTATTACTACAGAGGCACTTTATTGAAGGTGTTGAGAGAAGCGGTATTGTCGGTTAATACCTATTCTTTTAGCATAGATGCATAGTTATGGAAAAGTATAAAAAGAAGGAGGGTGAAAAAGATTGAAAGCTAAAATTGCAAAGAAATTTTTTTCTGTATTGCTTGCAATGGTTTTGGTGACGGCGGGTCTTTCTGCATGCAGTGGGGACGGCGCTGCAACAACCGGAGACAATGAAACAGGAACGGAAGTTGACGATACGGTTTCCGTAAATGACGCAGCAGGCGTTGAGACCCCTGCGACGGCAGCAAGCGTTGATTTTGAAGACGGGGCATGTGCATTTGTCAAGATGAACCTGTTAAAAGGAACTCCGGATGAGTCGCTTATATCCGTTACCGATTTTAATGGTTCTAAGGCACTGTATGTAGAGAATGTTTCAGGTAAGTCTATGTTCGTCGGCATTAATGTAAGCGCATTGGTTGGCGATAAGATCACCGACATCAGCACAATCAAGATGGATATTGGAACATCCCGTGTGGACGGTTCTTTTGCAGCAGTATCCGGTACCCTGTATGCTTATACAGGTGAAAAAAATGAAGAAGTAAAAGGGGACAGCTGGTCGGTTTATCTGGAGACAGCAAATCCTAAGACAGCTGTATTCGACGTATCCGGTGCAGGATTTATGGCAGGTGCGGATAATTATATTATCCTGTCAAAAGAGACGGATAACAATACGGCTTCCGCAGCAAGTCTGTATATTGATAATATTACCTTCCTGGATGCTTCCGGTAATGTGATCGAAGCGGACACTTCCGTGGATTTTGGCTCTCCGGCAGGATTTGAGAGTGCAGGAAAAGACCTTTCTAATCTGTGTGCATTGACAGATGCTGTAGTATTTGAAGGCTTTGCAAAGAGCGCAGACGCATGGGCTCAGGATGGTCTTGATATGCCTCAGGAAATCCTTGACGCATTGGTTCCGGGCAGCGTAGTAGAGATTGAATATACGAGTGAAAACGGTGATATGTGGATCGTAATGCCGGATGCGGCAGCATGGACGAGAGTCGGCGACGGCAATAATGGTACAGCTTATATCAATAACTCCCACAACATTGCACAGATTACTTATGAGCAGATCGCAGAGTTCTGCGGCGATGATAAGAGTGCATGGGGCGCAAGGATGCAGTGTGAAGCTTCCGGTGCATGGGAAGTATTTAGTGTTAAGGTAGGACAGAAAGCGCCGGTATATGCAGTAGGCAATCCGGTAGTATTTGAAGGTTTTGCAAAGAGTGCGGACGCATGGGCTCAGGATGGTCTTGATATGCCTCAGGAGGTTATTGACGCTTTAGTTCCGGGCAGCATTGTGGAACTTGACTTCAGCAGCGAATCCGGTAAGCTTTGGATCGTAATGCCGGATGCAGCAGCATGGACGAGAGTCGGCGACGGCAACAATGGATCCGCAGTTTGCGTGAACGGTAAATGCTATGTTACTTATGAGCAGATCGCAGAGTTCTGCGGCGATGATAAGAGTGCATGGGGCGCAAGGATGCAGGCTGAATCCGATACGGCTTGGGAAGTATATGGTGTCAGAGTAGGCACGGCGCTTGAGATGAAGATGGTAAATAATAATGTAGCATTTGAGGGCTTTGAGAAGAGTGCGGACGCATGGGCTCAGGATGGTCTTGATATGCCGCAGGAGATCCTTGACGCATTGGTTCCGGGAAGTGTAGTAACGCTTAACTATTCAAGTGAATCCGGAAAGCTCTGGATCGTAATGCCGGATGCAGCAGCATGGACGAGAGTCGGCGACGGCAATAATGGAACCGCTGCATGCAGCAACGGTGTATGTCAGGTAACCTACGAGCAGATTGCAGAGTTCTGTGGAGACGATGTAAGCGCTTGGGGCGCAAGGATGCAGGCGGAGTCTGATACGGCTTGGGAAGTTTATAGTGTGACTGTAGGTCAGGCGGCAGAATAATTTTTATCTGAAAGATTGGCGTATGGGGATACATTCCTGTATGACCTATACGCCGTAAAATAAAAACAGGAGGTATAAAATAATATGAAGAGTTTAAAGAGATTTCTGGCTCTTGGCCTTGCGGCAATGATGACATTGTCTCTGGCGGCGTGTAGCGGCGGAGGAGCGACAAATCAGGGCTCTGGGACTGCAGCGGCAGACGGTTATGCTCATTATGATTCTGAAGGCAATAGGGTGATCTTGATGGCATGCTGGTGGGATCGTTATTATGACAGCGACGACACGGAATTGGATGATGATCCTAGCTTTG
>DLOP01000027.1:729-1007 GCA_002478505.1 Lachnospiraceae bacterium UBA7481 | reverse complement strand
TCTTAGCAGGTTCTCCTGATGCGGATGTATATCTGGTTGACTTAGTAATGGGCGTTCCCGCTGCATTAAACGGTTACTGCGTTGATTTAAAGACAGTGCTTCCGGCAGATACGGATCTGTTTACGGNNTGGCGAGATCAAGATTGCAGATCAGATGAGATTTGATGTAGTGGCGACGATCGAAGAGAAGTATGGCGTTAAGATCCAATGGATCAACTTAACTTATCAGGGACAGAAAGAATCCATCAATAACTCTATCTTAGCAGGTTCTCCTGATGC
>DLOP01000027.1:235-589 GCA_002478505.1 Lachnospiraceae bacterium UBA7481 | reverse complement strand
ATCCGGTAGCTGCGGAATCTACGGTGGAAGCTACGTACCCGCTGGCATTTAATGTACAGATGCTTAAGGATGCAGGTCTGGAAGATCCCCGTGATCTTTACGCAAAAGGCGAGTGGACATGGGATAAGTTCAATGAATATGCAACGGCGCTTGCAAAAGATACAGATGGCGACGGCGCCATCGATCAGTATGGGTTTGCAGGATTTGGACCGGATGTGGCAATGTGTCTCTTTATGAGCAATGGCGCAACGATTGCTTCTGGTACGACACAGACACTGACAGACGCAAAGGTTGCAGAAGCGCTTCAGCAGCTGTCTGATATGTACAATGTTTATGGTTACTGTTATCCTGCGA
>DLOP01000027.1:0-136 GCA_002478505.1 Lachnospiraceae bacterium UBA7481 | reverse complement strand
GCGTATCCTTTGATACAGCATATGTAGCATGGCCGGTAGGCCCCAGTGGAAATGCAGAGACCAATGCGCAGAAGCTGACAAGTGGATCCTACTATATGATCCCTGTAGGCATCAAGGATCCGGAGCTGGTATATAA
>DLOP01000092.1:1739-7479 GCA_002478505.1 Lachnospiraceae bacterium UBA7481 | reverse complement strand
TATATCTCTGTATCCTTTTTCTCATTTTGCTGCAAGTAAAACATCGCCTTCTGTGTTTCAATTTCCGCTCTCAGTTCTTCTTCTGTCGGCAGATACAGTTTATACTTGGAAGCAAATAACTGCTCATTACCGTGAAGAACAGAATACTTTGCAATATCTTCATCCGTGTCAGCACAAAGCACAATACCAATTGTGGGATTATCCCCCTCGCTACGCTTTAATTCATCATACATACGAATATACATATCCATCTGACCGACATCCTGATGTGTGATTTTCTGTGTTTTCAAATCTATCAGGACAAAACATTTAAGAATATAATTATAAAACACAAGGTCAATAAAATAATCCTGCTTTTCCGTATGAATATGTTGTTGTCTTGCCACAAAAGCATAGCCTTTACCAAGTTCCATCAGAAACTTCTGCAAATTAGAAAGAATGCTTTTCTCAAAGTCGCTCTCTGTGAAATCAGTATTTGAAGCAAGTCCCAAAAATTCAGCAATCACCGGATTCTTTATAAACTCCAGCTTGTCACTTTGATATTCTGTAGTCAGGACTTTCATTTCGCTCTCCACGATTTCTCTTTTCTGCGTCTGAAGCATGCGATAATAATACTGTGAAGAAATGTTACGTTGTAAGGTTCTAACACTCCATGTTTGTTCAGCTGCCTCTTTTTCATACCATACACGGGCTTTTTCGTCATTTACCTGTAATAATACTACATAATGCGACCATGATAATAATCTCTGAGATTTTCCAGACGTTGTCTGGAAAATCTCAGGGTAAGTCTTGTAGAATGAATAAAAACTATATAAATTAGATTTTGTAAATCCTTTTCCATACTCTGCCGACAGTTCTTTAGAGAGTTTTTTATGTTTTCTGTGGCTTTTTATCTAAAAAACGCCCTGCCGAAGCAGGACGCACAAACTCTCCATATATCAAATCGCTCGGAAGCACTGTGCCACATTCTTCATCATAGGCAGTTTCCTTGTTCCGACATTTGTTCTAGTAGATTCAACGACTTCATAGTACTTGTAATAAACATTTATCGTCATGCCCAAATTTCAGAAACTTCTGCATCTGATCTTTTCTGAAACCTTTTAGGAAGTTCCTTAATAATACATAAAATTAAACACTTATAACGTAAATGTCAATCCCCTTTATCGCCGCCTTCCTCATAAATCCCAGCATAATCGCCATCGCAAATTTCAAGATGTGCAGGTTCTCCCGGATAGAAACCAATCATAGTACCATCATCACAGGTGTAAACCTTCCAATTATTTTCCTGCTGGAAGTTATCGACCGTTGTATAATACATAGACAAACCATTGACCGCAAATTCTATCATGCCATAATCATCGAAAAATACCTCCAACTGATTTCCTTTTTCATCTGTATAAACATTACCTTTCATATACCAATTATCATCGGCAGCGTTTGGCACTACTTCATCAAGATCCTCTCCTGACGTTGCCATTTCTGTTTTATTGCTCTCCTCACCTGATGCTGCATTTTCTGTTTCAATCCTCTCCCCGCTCAGATTTGCTTCCTCTGCTTGATCGATAATGACCTCTGCCACAATTGTATAATCACCAACTTCAGCTACATTCTGCCCTGCATCCTCATTATGATCAACACTGGTACATCCGCTCAAACCACACAGCATAGCTACCATCATAAATATACCTACCAGACATCTTACATTCTTTTTCATCTTTATCAATTCCTTTCTTCCACTAACTGAACAATATTTATCACTCTTAGGGTATCGCTGCAAAATCAAAAGCATCCGCTAACATTTCCAACCTTTCATCATTTACGTCTGAAATATCTGACAAATCACCAAGAACATTGATGATAATAAAAGACTTTTCTGTTTCTGCAATTATCTTTGGATGTTTATCCACTCCGCATAAAATAAATACATTTTCTCCTTCTTTCGTTGTATATGCCCGCGTACTATATTCTGAAAAATCCAAATTCATATAGGCGGTGGTAAATGTTCCTTTTACAACACGCGCAAACTGATAGTCAACTTCACAGATTGATGAACCCGCAAGTGTAACATTGCCCTCTATCATAAATGTTCCATCATCATACAGATAACCCCACACAACATTATGCTTCACATTCTCAGAATCTTTGCAGAAATCTCCAACTCCTGTTCCACTGAGCAGATCACTGTAAGTATCAATGATCTGACATCCACTTAGCAAGATAAGCCCGTACTTTTCACAGATTTCGTCTATTTTATCTTCCATTTCCTTAGAATAGCAGAAATATTCTACATACTTATATCCTGCTGCTATGGATTCGTTGCCGGCTTCTGCGAGGATCGCGCCATCTGTATCATACCCTTCCTCAAAATCATTCCACTCCGCACAAGCCTGAAATTCCGGGCTGTCAATAAAGGAAAGCTCCGGGGTAATTTGTTCTGGCTGCACCGCTTCCTGTTCAGTTTCTGACGTATCTGTTTCATTTTCCGCTTCTTCCGCCGTTTCTTCTGTCTGTCCGCTGTCCGCCACCACTTCACCTTCAGACTGCTGACATGCCGTCAGGCTCATCGCCATAAGTAATCCAATAACCAAAACCATTGCTGTTCTTTGTTTCATCATGTTGTGTCCTCCTAAACATTTTCATAAGTTCTATGGAACAAAGTTCCTATGGTATTGCCGAAAAATCAAATACATCCGCCAATTCTTCCAGCATCTCATCACTGACCTCAAATGTGTCCGACGCCACATCCCCCAATACATTGACTACAATATAAGAACCATCCCTTTCTGCAATAATCAGTGCCTTCGCTTCGCTGTTTGCCAGCAACACACTTTGCCCATTCTCCGTCGTATAATTCCACTCAAGGTACTCTTCTATCGCACCAATATTCAGTGTGAGTGGGTTAAAGGAGCCTTTCACCGTACGTATCAAGTCATAGTCCGTCACATACAGCACAGAATTTTTCCATGCCACTCTGCCTTCCATGTAAAACGTACCATCTTGATACAGATAACCATCACAAAAAGTCCACTTCACATTTTCTCCCACGCTTTTGCAGACATCTCCAATACCTGCCTGTTTGCACAGATCATCATAATCTTCCGCAAGATAAAAGCCTTCCAGCTTGGACAGTCCATATTGCTCACAAAGCCGATCCACTTCATCTGCCATTTCCTGTGTATAGCAGTGATAGACAAGCTCATACTCTTCTTCCAGACCTGCAAAGCCATTTCCAATTTCCGCAAGCAGTACTCCGTCCGTATCGTAATTTTCCTGAAACTTTCTCCATTCATTGCATGCTGTGAACTCCGGGCTTCCTGAGATTCCTCCCAGGGAAATCATGTCCACTTCCTGCGTGGGAATGTCTTCTTCTGCAATCTCTTCTTCCCAGTAATCCCGATCTGTTAAATCCAGGACATTTTCTTTTCCCAAATGAAGATCACGCAGTCCAAAGTAATAAACGGCATACACGGTTGTAGCCAAAAGCAGGCTGCCTGTGAGTACTGCTGCAAAAACAACTCCCGATCTTACAGCATATACACTGTTCTTTTTCAAAAGCTTTCTTCCCCTTAACAATTGATTCCGTACTGTTGACTCCGAGCAATGCAGCATATCTGCAATCTCCGACGTGCGGTATCCCTCGTAATAATACAGGTAAATCACCTGTTTATATTTGACCGGAAGATCATTTACCCATTCAAGGACCTTGTCATCTTCTTTCTGGACAACATCTTCCTGCCCCAAAAGAACCCTGATATTTTCCAGTCTCCGCTTCCACCGTCTTAGTTCATCCTTGCAGGTATTAGATGCCGTTACAATAAGCCACGCCTTTTCATGTTCTTCCGATTCAAACTGCTTTTCACACGAGATTAGCTTGAGAAATGTTTCCTGCACCATATCCTCCGCATCTTCTGCATTTTTCATAAAGAAGAAACAGACACGGTAAACTGTATCAAATTGACGATTGTAGATTTTTGCTATTTTTTCATCTCCATATAATGAAGAATCCATTTTGTTTCACCTCCATAATAGATACGATCTATCATGTTAAATTGTCGCATTTTTAAAAAAATTTTGTATTTTACTAAATAGATTTTGCCGTATGGCATAAAAAAGTGTACCGCATTGGAAAATTTCTGTCCAATTCGATACACTTTGGCTCTATGTAATGTATGAGGATCTAAACCTATTCATTTCTAAAAAATTCTTATCTATTACTTGAAGATCCCCTTTAAACTATCAGCAGCTTTAGATACGTTATCTATTTTCAACTTTGCCTTTACAGGTTCTTTGTTTATTTAAATACTATCTGCGCAAAATTATAAAATCCCAGATACCATATGCCAAAATCATGTCCGCCCTTAAGCTCCTGCCACACATAATTTTCTCCGTTCTGAAATCTTTCACTTAACTGCGGAAGGTCTTTTGCCGCAGCAGAAGCGCTTTGATAGGCAATGTTATCCTGGGTTCCGCATATATTGTAAAAATACCTGATCTCCTCGTCAGGGAACTGCGTGTCTATCCGATTAACAATATCCGTCCCTATGTATGAAGTAGGCGCCGCCGAAAACGCTCCGAAATAGCTTATGATATCCAGACATTCACACATGCCTATATTAATGGTCTGCATACCGCCCATGGATAAGCCCGCCATTGCCCTGTGTTCTCTGTCTGCTGCCATATCATAATCATCTGCGTCAGATCGTCCGTATGTCGCATAGTGACTCTCGATATAAGGGATCAAATCATTCCTCAGCTCTTTCCCAAACTCATAAAAGGAATAATAATCACCATTTGTATTAGCAAAATCCGCACCCGAACGTCCGTTAGGTGTCACCACGATAAACGGCTCAATATCACCGTTATAGATAAGATTATCCATGATGTTCTTTATAATAGAAGTGCTTCCGGTCATCCCCCATTCCTTTTCATCTCCGCCGATGCCATGCATCAGATAGAGAACATTATAGCTTTTCTCTTCATCATAACCATATGGAAGATAAACATAAGCATATTTTTCTATTTCGGAGCCGTCTTCATAATAGTCATACGTCGCATAAGATATCTTTTCGACGGTTCCACATTCGGAAGATCTCATGGCAGTATATTCTGACGGAATCGCTTCACTGAATCCCGACGCTGACTCTCCTTCGCTCAGTTCCCCATCTCCGGAATCAGCTGTTACCGGATCCACCTGCGCAGTCTCCTGCTTGATTGCCTCTGCAATCATATCCTCTTGTACATCCTGCATACTTCCACTCTCCGTTTCTTCATTTTTTTCAGTATCCGCAGCATCTATATACGTCCCGTCAGCCGCAGGCTCCGATGTTGTCCGGCANNACAGCCGTTACGATAAACGCTGCAGTCAGTAAAAGAAATGCGGTAAATCTTTTTGCTTTTAATGCGTTAAAAAGGAACAAACGGTTCCATATTTTGTTGAAAATAATATTTTCCATAGCATGCCTTTCTTCCAGTTGGCGAAAATCAGTAAAGTAATTTTTCCGACAGCTTTGTCGGATTTATAAGCGAACCAATAGCCGAGGAAAGAATATTCAAAGTTTGAATTTTCCAACCTCTCCATTCAACTGATCAACAATTTTCAGATTGGAATCCGCTTCGTTTCCAATATCACTGACGTTGCCGGTTAGATCTACTGCTGTTTCGGTTACATTTATTACACCCAGAGCACATTCCCCTACAGATGTTTTAACATCATCCAGTGATATCCGGATACCGTTCATAT
>DLOP01000092.1:1498-1706 GCA_002478505.1 Lachnospiraceae bacterium UBA7481 | reverse complement strand
TTTATTCATGTTTTCTACATTGCTTCGATAGCTTTCACTGGTTTCCAAAAGCTTTTCATAACCACCAATCGTAGTTTCATTCATAAATGCAATCATTTCTTCTGCTTCGGCAGCCAGCTCATCTACTGTCTGGATTACCTCTGTCGTGACATTTTGGATTTCCGTTGCCGAGGCAGCGGAATTAGAAGCCAGCTTTCCGATTTCAATG
>DLOP01000092.1:1189-1409 GCA_002478505.1 Lachnospiraceae bacterium UBA7481 | reverse complement strand
GCTCTTTGATTTTTTCAACGTCTTTGGATTTCTCCACCTTCTGCTGAACGGAAGCCGCCATATTTGCAACCCGAACGGCAGCATCCTGCTTTTCCTGCACAGCCCGGCTATATACGCTGGAAGCATCCTCCATAATCTGATTGGAAGAAATCTTTCCGTTTTCCGCCTGTTGATAAATTCCTTCTATCGCCTTAAAAATCTCTTTGATAGATTCGTTGAC
>DLOP01000092.1:998-1165 GCA_002478505.1 Lachnospiraceae bacterium UBA7481 | reverse complement strand
TCATTTCTTCCATTACGGCGGATACATCCGTAATTCCTGCTCCGGCATTTGCCAGATTATAGGAAACAGCTTTGGAAGATTCCTGTAAATTCCTTGAATTTTCCGCAATATTTAACATGATCCCCCGTATATGCTGGAGCAGATCATTGACGTTATTGGCAATCATT
>DLOP01000092.1:748-982 GCA_002478505.1 Lachnospiraceae bacterium UBA7481 | reverse complement strand
AATGTTTGTGTCAGATCGCCTTCATTATGTACCAGTTCATAAATTTTGCTATCCACAATGCGAAGCTTTTTAACTACTTTGCTGACAATAAAACCGAGAGCAAGCAGAGCTAAGATCAGACAAACGACAGAAATCTGGATAACCCGCTGCAAAGCCTGGGATAAGTGCGTTACAACCCCGCTGGCATCATAGTCGCAGCCTATGATACCTATAATAGTTCCGTTGCTGTCAACA
>DLOP01000092.1:542-737 GCA_002478505.1 Lachnospiraceae bacterium UBA7481 | reverse complement strand
GTCTTCCGTAGAATCGATATAATCCTGTACATATATCTCTCCGTCAAATACGAACTTTAATTCCTGATAAGATGCAGAAAAGGGCGCGCCAAAATCCTGACCGCTGCTGGTGGTGTCCTCATCTACTCCGTAATATACATTCTTTCCGTCTGTATATAGAGTATACATGTATTTGATACCACAATCATTTTTGAT
>DLOP01000092.1:345-523 GCA_002478505.1 Lachnospiraceae bacterium UBA7481 | reverse complement strand
TTCCCTGATCTTCTGCTGACAAGGATGCCAGCAGATCCACATCAATAGATTTCGCGGAAATAGTTGCCGCCATTTGCGCTTCCTCAACGCCCATAGCAATTAAACTTTCCTTTGTACGCAGATATGAATTTGTCCCCATCACTACACACAGTAATATAATGGCAATACTGGTTGGAAG
>DLOP01000092.1:0-196 GCA_002478505.1 Lachnospiraceae bacterium UBA7481 | reverse complement strand
AATGGAAATGATAATTATATATACTATATCACAAAATCAGCCCAATGTGTAGCAACTTATCAATTCCGTTTTTGCAATTACTCGCATTATTTTGCAATAGAATTTGCTAAAATATACGCAAAATAAGATAAATAAAAAAGTGTATCGCATTGGAAAATTTCTGTCCGCTACGATACACCATCCAGCTGCTGCAAAA
>DLOP01000070.1:415-6145 GCA_002478505.1 Lachnospiraceae bacterium UBA7481 | reverse complement strand
ATGTGATGATAAGCCCCATACATCGCCGGGCGCATCAGATTGACCGCACAGGCGTCGCAGCCAACATACTCCTTATGGGTATGCTTCTCGTGGATCACCTGTGTGACCAGATGCCCATAAGGTCCCATCATAAACCGTCNNCCGTCCCAATTCCGTATAGATCGCCACATTGTCCAACCCCGCCGGAACTAAGATATCATCATACACTTCCTTTACCTTTGCACCGATCAGCCTGATATCATTTGGTTCCTGATCCGGGTGATAAGGAATGCCGATCCCACCAGACAAATTAATAAAATTAATGGATACGCCCGTTTCCTTTTTCACCCGCACTGCTATCTCAAACAACTGTTTTGCAAGCGTCGGATAATATTCATTGGTAACCGTATTGCTTGCCAGAAAAGCGTGCATGCCGAATATCTCCACACCCTTTTCTTTTAATACACGGTAGCCTTCGATCAGCTGCTCTGTAGTCAGTCCATATTTCGCATCCCCAGGGTTATCCATAATACCGTTGCTGATCTTAAATACGCCTCCCGGATTATAGCGAAGACTTAATTTCTTCGGCAACGCACCCAGCGTTTCCTCCAAAAAGGCAATATGCGTAAAATCATCCAGATTGATCGTCGCCCCAAGCCGGTCTGCCAGAACAAATTCTTTCCTCGGCGTGTCATTGGAGGAAAACATAATGCTGTCTCCCGTAATCCCCATGGCCTCGCTCAACATCAACTCTGTCTCAGAAGAACAGTCACAGCCGCATCCGTACTCATTCAATATCTTGATCAAAAATGGATTCGGCGTCGCCTTTACTGCAAAATATTCCCGGTAACCCGGATTCCACGCAAATGCCTCCTGCAATGCCTTAGCATTCTCACGGATGCTCTTCTCATCATAAATATGAAATGGCGTGGGATATGTTTTTACGATTTCTTCAATCTGTTGCTTTGATATAAATGGTATTTTTTTCATAATCTTCATCTCCAGGATATATTATCGTATCAAAAATCATCTCAAGTTCTTTTCTGGTATCCTCCCCCAGTTTTAGGGCATCCTCTATAGGTAAGAATCCCCCTGCCATAAAGGAATGACCGCCGCCGTTACCGTTCATACCACGTTGCTGTAAAGCGCTTCTTACAATCTGTCCTGCATCCAGATCTTCCCGCTCCGAACGGACGGAGAATTTATACCCTTCCTCCCGGACCGCATAGACCACGCTAAATGTCACCTGCTCCAATGCCAGAATAAAATCGGAAATAATTGCGATCAGACCGTTGGGACAGTCAAAGGGAATACAAGCATATCCGATATCCTTGTATAGTGAAATATTATCAATCGCCGCACCATATGCCCTCAGATCCTTAAAATCGATCTGGTTGACCTGCATCTGCGCAAGAAACTCATGATCCGCATATTTAAACAATAGATAATACATCTTCACATCCAGTTCCGTAACGCCACGGGTAAAATCAAGCGTGTCCATCTTGATACCGTACAACAGCAGGGTAGCCACCATCGGGTCAAGCTCTACTCCTGACTCTATAAAATAGTCCGCAATAATACTAGAACAAGCGCCCACCATTCGGACATCCTTATATTTATACTCATCACATTCTACAACCGTAGGATGATGGTCGATACATGCCACTTCTTCTCCTGTCAGATCTGTGCAGTTCTCATTATATTTCTGCGCATCAACAATCACGATATAATCTTCATCGCAAAGTTCAAGGTCACCCGCATAATATATCTCCATCTTCGCATAATCAATCAATCTGAAATCCGAAAATTTTGAGATTACGCCGTCATAGATTAATTTGCTCTCTATGCCCTTTCTCTTCAATAAATACTGCAGCCCGTAAGCCGACGTCATCGCATCCGGATCAGGGCAGTTATGCGTCTGGATAAACACACGATGTCCCTTCAGGATATCCACCAGCTGATCAAATTTTACGCTCATTACAACCTCCCTCTTTTATCATTCTTACAATGTATCTAATCTCTTATTTATTATTTCTATATTATCTGCCAGTCAATCGGCTCCACCCCGTTTGCCTTCAAAAATTCATTGGTTTTGCTAAAATGCCTGCATCCGAAGAATCCTCTATATGCAGACAACGGACTCGGATGCGGCGCTTCCAACACCAGATGTTTGGGATTATCCAGCATTGCTTTCTTTTTCTGCGCCGGCGCACCCCACAGCAGAAATACGATCGGTCTGTCCTGTTCATTGACCGCCTTTATGATGGCATCTGTGAACTGTTCCCAGCCGAGCCCTCTGTGGGAATTGGCCTGATGCGCCCTGACCGTTAACACAGTATTCAACAGCAGTACCCCTTGCTTTGCCCATTGTTCCAGATATCCATGGTTCGGAATGCTGCATCCCAGATCATTCTGCAGCTCCTGATAGATATTCAACAGGGAAGGCGGTATGGCAACTCCTTTTTTTACGGAAAAACAAAGCCCATGTGCTTGTCCTACATCGTGGTAAGGATCCTGCCCCAGAATGACCGCCTTGATCTCATGCAGCGGCGTCAGATGCAGCGCATTAAACACATCCTCCGATGCGGGAAATATCTGTCTTGTATTGTACTCCTCCAAGATCTTATGATACAGATCCTTATAATATTGTTTTCGAAATTCCGGATTTAAGACCGGAAGCCAATCATTTGTAATCCCTGCCATACTAATCCCCATGCCTTTCCATAACCTGAAAATTTGGGCCATAGGCACAAATTTGTGATTGAAAAATAAGCTATCGAGCTTATTTTTCAATCTGACACCCTATCCTCCGAATCAATTAGAAGTTCTTCTCACGCTTATACCCATGTTAAAAAGATAATCTTTCAAGCTTCCAATTTCCAACTCCTTAAAATGAAACAGCGATGCTGCCAATGCCGCATCAGCCTTTCCAACTGTCAATGCTTCGTAAAAATGTTCCTTTGTTCCTGCGCCGCCAGAGGCAATCACCGGAACAGATACGTTCTCTGATATGATCTTCGTCAGTTCCAGATCATATCCGGCTTTAGTCCCGTCACAGTCCATGCTTGTAAGGAGAATTTCACCCGCGCCCAGCCGGTCGGCTTTCATCGCCCATTCCACAGCATCTATTCCCATATCAACACGTCCGCCGTTTTTAAAGATATTCCATCCGCTGCCGTCTTCCCGTCTTTTCGCATCAATCGCGACTACAACGCACTGGCTTCCAAATTTATCCGCCGCTTCTGCAATCAACGAAGGGTTCATGATCGCAGCCGAATTAACTGCCACCTTGTCCGCGCCCTCCCGGAGTATCTTTTTAAAATCCTCAACAGAACGGATGCCGCCACCCACTGTAAACGGGATAAATACTTTCTCGGCAACCTTACGAACCATATCTACCACCGTCTCCCTGTCATCTGAAGACGCTGTAATATCCAAAAAAACGACCTCATCCGCTCCCGCTTTATCATATGCCGCCGCAACCGCTACCGGATCGCCTGCATCAATGAGATTTACAAAATTGACACCCTTTACCACTCGCCCTGCATTGACATCCAGACAGGGAATAATCCGTTTCGTATGCATCATGCTCTCCTAATATCAAGAAAATTTTCCAACATATGCAGTCCCACCTCAGAACTCTTTTCCGGGTGAAACTGACAGGCAAACACATTCTCCTTTTCAACCGCTGCATGTATCGTGATCCCATACTCTGTTTCCGCAGAAACAATGGATTCATCTGCCGCCTTTAAATAATACGAATGCACAAAATAAACAAATGTTTCTTCATTACATCCTCGAAACAGTCTGCTTTCCCTTGGAAAATGCAAGGAATTCCATCCAATCTGAGGGATCTTCAACCCTTCCGTATCCGGTATCCTGCGGATACTTCCTTTAAAAATACCCAGTCCCGGAACTCCGGGAGATTCCTCACTTTCTTCAAATAACAGCTGTAATCCCAGACATATAGCCAAAAATGGAGTTCCTCTGTCTATAACCTCATGAATGACCGGTATTAGCTCATATCTCTTTAGTTTTCCCATAGCATCACCAAAAGCGCCTACCCCAGGAAGGATGATATGATCTGCTCCACGGAGCAGATCCGCATCACGCGTCACAACCGCTTCCTGTCCCAGGCGCTGTATTGCCTTTTCAACGCTTTTGATATTACCGGCATCGTAATCAATGATTGCCACCATTCTATTTATTACCCCTATCCCTAAAACTGATTGCTCTCGATCTGTACATCCACCGGATTACCATTGATGTTGGCCTCTGCCGGAAGTGACTGCACCGGGTTTGTCTGTATCGGATCCGCCTGCACCGGAGTTGTCTCAGCCCCTTCCGCTGTTTCCTCAGAGTTTTCTCCCTGCTGATTAATATAACTTTCCTCCTCCGGAAGGATATCAGGCATCGATTCAATCTGCCCACCGCCTGCCGGATCGTCCCCCGCCGGCACGTAAGATTCCGTCACAGACGAAAGCGGAAGTCCGTAGGTTGCATTGATCTCATCCACTTTAAAGGTAAACGGCGTTCCATCCACCAGGGAATATAGTTTATTTGTATAATCCAAAGCATCATACCTTAAAATTTCCCTTGCTTCATCCCAAGTCAACTGGTAGTCCGCCATCATAGCGTTTTCCATCTGACCTCTGATCTCATTCAGTTGGCTGACAACGCCCAATCGCTCTGCTTCCGATAGCAGCTCCTCGTATTTGCCAACTCCCTGAATCAACGCGTCCACAGCCCGATAGTCAAGATGCATTGCTTTATTATTCTGATAGGCTTCATATTTACGCTGCAAAAGCACGATCGTCCGCGCGCTTTCGTAGATCAGCTGGTCGCTCTCACTGCGTTCCTTTCCGTACATCGCCACAAAGGCTTCCATATAATCGCCCTGATAATAAGAATTTCTGGCATTCTGCTTTATCTGCATCCCCGGAATACAGACGGCAAGCAACAGGAGCGCTGCCAATACGGAAAATGCAAGCGTAAATGTTCTGACAATATATTTCTTTGGGATCTTTCTGGTATTATCAGCCTCACTCGCTGCCTTCCCGACTTTTTCCTTCTTCGGCTTCTTTTCTTTCTTCGGTTTTTCTTTCTTCTCTTTTTCTTTCTTTTCCTTTTTCGGTTTCTTCTCTTTTTTCTTAGTATCTTCCGCATCCAGTTCATTAAGGATATTTAGATTTTCATCACTAAGTTTTGTAATATCCTGTTCCGGGACAGTATTTTCATCATCCTCACCCGTTGTCAAAGCTCCCAGCAGCTTCTGGAAAAATCCCGGTTTCTTCTCACCCGCTTCTCCACCTTCTGCCGCTTCTCCATCAACATCCGTTTTCGCTTTTTTGGCTTTCTTCTCTTTTTTCTTTTTCTTTTTCCCTTTATTATCTTCCTTATCTGCAGAGTCTTCTTCCATGGTCATACCGTCATCCAGTGAAAATCCCTTTTCCCCGTCCCCCGCCATGCTTTCATCTACCGGCTCATTTTGATCTGACTTCTTTAAGAGATCAGCGATATCGCTAAGATCATCGTCCTCGCCCTCCATTCCGTCAATCAGCTGGGTAATATCAAGATCATCATCTCCTGCATCTCCTTCTGCCTCTGCGCTTCCAAGAAGTTCCGCCTGCTTCAACTGCTCCGCAATATCCTCTTCCGATACAACATCATCATCCAGCTCCGCGTCTTCCTGTGCACCAAATAATGCAGCAATCTCATCCGCTGTCATTACATGGTTGGGATCGTCATTTA
>DLOP01000070.1:0-240 GCA_002478505.1 Lachnospiraceae bacterium UBA7481 | reverse complement strand
CCGGCGCTGACGCTTCTTCTGCGCTCTCTGCTTCTTCCTGCGCGCTTAGCAACGCAGCAATCTCATCCGCTGTCATGACATGGTTGGGATCGTCATTTATTTCCGGCGCTGAAGCTTCTTCTGCGCTCTCTGCTTCTTCCAATCCTTCCTGTGCGCCTAACAATGCAGCAATCTCATCCGCTGTCATGACATGGGTGGGGTCGTCATTTATTTCCTGGAAGAGGCAGAAAGTGCAGAAGA
>DLOP01000075.1 GCA_002478505.1 Lachnospiraceae bacterium UBA7481 | reverse complement strand
CCATAATTCATCGCCGGCGTATTGATCTCTACATCCGTTATATAGACGCCACTGGGGAGTCCTGCTTCATCGATCGCCTCCTGCGGCACATCAGAAAGATATAGTCCAAGATGAACCTTTTCTTCACCATTCGAAAGGTTCTGTACCAGCTGCCGGATACTGCTGATTCCATAGGCATAGATCAGATTTTGCATATCCTCACTGTTATAATCCTGTGTAATGATTCCAACCACCTGACCCTTGATGGGATTATCTGTCTTTGCGGTCNNAGCATTCCTGCTGCCATAGATATCCGTCGTCAACAACTGATAATTTGCATCCATCAGACCGACCGTCCGGTCCATGGATGTAATAGCGCCATAGCATACGGATTTCCCACTGCCCAAAGGATTACCTATGGCAATCACTGCATTACCTAAAAGTATCGTGGAATAAGAGTTTCCAAGTGTTGCCGCCGTAATGGTTTCTTTCGTCTCTGTTTTGATATCAGAAAGATTGACCGCAAAGACAGATAATCCCGTATTCGCATCCAACTGCTTAAAAGAAGCCTCCGCACTGGTGCCGTCAACAAATGTTACCCTGACGCTTTCCGCATTTTCAATATTTTTATAATCAGCCAGGATCAATAGCTCATATCCATTATCCGCAATGATCAGTCCCGTTGTCTGCTTTGTACTGAGATACGTTTCATTCATCCAGTCCACGTCTGAAGTGATCCCAGTAACCGTTACAATACTTTTGGATACTTCTGCGGAAAGTGCATAAAGTTTACGGTACAATAATTGATAATCCGAAAGTTCGATTTCCTGCGGAACAACAACCGGCACGCTGTTTTCCGACTGGGTGGCCGTACCTTGTCCGCCTGCGGCATTGCCATCGGAAGACGCATCAGATTCCTCACCCTGACCCTGCTCTCCCAATGCATCGATATCCTCATCTGTCAGACTCATATCTTCTAACGGCGTCTCGACTATGATCGGATCGACCATAACCGGCTCCACATCTTCCTCCGGGGCTTCCGGCAGCGTTACCTGATTCAATTCTATCGATTCCTCAGGATTGAAGATATCCTCCAAAATCGGCTCTAGCAAAAGAAAGGAAATACATGCGATCAGGCTGAACATAACAGCCATACCAGCCGTAAGAAACATCCTCCGAACCAATTTCTTTTTATTGATCGGCCTATCTTTGATCTGCTCCTTAATAAACTCATAATCGCTGCTTTCTTTCGGCTGCTCTATTTCTTTTTCAATTTCTTTTTTTATTTCTTTCTCATTTTTCATATTATCTTTATTCTTCATAAAATAACCTGATCTTTCAAATCGTTCTTTCCACTCTTAATCGTTCTGAAAACCGTTGTTACAATATACATAACTTTGCCAAAAACAATGTTTAACCCTATTGTATCATAATTTTTAACACTTTCAATTCCCATTCTTTTCTATTTACTGATATAATAGGGTAATTCTTCCAATCCTGATCTCATCGTCTGCTTCGATCGGTATTTTTTCTTCTTTTTCCAAAAGAACGCCATTAACATATGTACCATTCGTCGAATTACAATCCTGCACATAAATCTGCCCATTTTCTTCTGTCAGTTTTGCATGAATACGGCTGACAGACACATCATTTAAGACAAGATTTACCGAATCTTTTACTTTCCCTATAATATAAGGAAATTCATCCAGCTGATGCTCAATTTCTTTTCCGCGTCTTTTTTCTATTAATATATTTTCCGCTATTTTTCCATCAGCAGAAAGAAGCACTGTCCTTCCATATATTTCCGATTCCTGTTTCTGCTCATGAACATTATCTAATTTCTTTTCGTATAATTCAACTACTTCATCATTATCATCCAGATTAAATTTTTTTAAATCAGCCTCATCTTGACTGAAATATTTTATAACATCTTTATCTTGGTTGTTGTTTTTTGTATCATCTTTATCTTGTTTAAAATTTTTTGCACTAAAGGAAAATATTTCATCATAATTATTTTTTTCAGAACTCCGTCTTTTTTGATTCCGGATATGATGTATGACTTCTTTGATAATTCCTAATATAGAAATTAGCATGATCAACGCAAGTATGACTTTTGCCATTTGATCCGGCTGATAATGTCCTATCCCAAAACACAGAAAAGATCCGCTTACTAATGCCAAAATGCTGCATATAAGCAATTTTTTCAAACTTGTTTCTGTATTTTCATTGATTTCTTCAGCTTCTTTGTCACTTACTTTAAAATTATCTCTTTCAATAAATCCGTCTTCAGTAATATCCTTATTTTTTATTGAAGTTCTGTTTGCTTTTGTATATCTGTTTTGACATATTTTTTCTGACATATTTCTTGTAATATTATCAAGTGTTTCCTTTGAAGTATCTTCGAATCTGTCTTTTAATGCATTTTTATTTATTTCAAAATCATTTTCCTGCGCAAACTCATTATCTATTGTGCCTGCCTGCTCTTTTTGGTAAAGATTTACAATATCTTCTATAATGAAATTATCCTCTTTAACGATACGGTAAAACTGATAACCCATCATCACAGCCTGCTGCTCCGTATGGTCGATCCTGCCAATCAGATAATCCGCAAATTCCCTTATTCCTTCTCTGATATCTTCCTCATAAAATGGGTGGAAAAGCAGACGAACCTCCCTGCTTTCCCTACGTATAAAAAAATACTCCGGCAACAATACGACATGTCTTTCGTTCAACATATATTCCTGTATTGCAGCGATTGCCCCCGTTAATCCAATTAAAATAATTCTTACATCCTCCAGCTTCATTTCCCTGTTCTTGTACAGTTTGCTAAGAGGCTGTAACGACCCTATTTGATAATACATATCATCTCTGCCGTCAATGGATCGCAGTTCAAGCGGCAGCAAATATTCAATCTGATTTTCCATCAGCATACGAAGCTCATAATCTTCCACTCCCTGCTCGTTTTTATATACCAGATAATTCTGGTTCAAGCTTTTCTGATATTCCATTTTTTCAAAAAATTGATCAATTTCCTGCATATCTTATTTCCCCCTTTTTTGCAAATATCCTCTGCACTATTGCTCCGCTCTATTGTTCTGTGCTTTTCGTACTCTTTCTATCGTTCTTAAGATACTGCAGCTTCTGAGCCTTTCCGCAGTCTGCTCGACATGGATCTCCCATCTGTCATCCTGATAGATATCCATAAGAAAGATTGCTCTCGGAACCTGCATAACACCTGTAATTTTTACCGTAACCGCCCCATGATCCACACTTACGATGATATCCTGAATTTCCATAGCAACCGTTTTCTGCGTCAGCAGTTCCTCTGCTCTGACTGCAGCCGCACCTGCAAGCGTCTCATTGTCCTCCTCCGCCATCTGGCTTCCCTTAATTGCTGCAATACCGGCACACTCCAGCAAAAGTGTTTTATTATATAAAAAGAATCCCAGCCAAATCACCAGCAGACTGATCATGATGATGATCGGGAGCAAAATACAGGCTTCTATTGTCATCATTCCCTTGTTGTTTTTATTCAAAAAGCTTCGATCCCTCTTGTCCATATAAATCCTCCATGTCAGAACAGCTTGCTGATTGCTGTTTTTACGCTTCACACCAATATGATAATATAACCCAGCAACATAAAAGGAAGAAACGGAATGGCGGTTCCCCGCCCTGCTTTTTTTATAGCAATCAGCAGAATCGAAAAAACTGCCGCCGCCAGTACTGCATTCATCAGCAGTAACAGTGTTTCTTGATATCCTATCATCCCGCCGATAACAGCGGTCATGATCCCATCCGCCGCTCCAATACATCCCCCGCAAAACCGCCCTGTCAAAAGAAGAATGATGCCGATCAAAATACCCACAGCATATAAATACCAATCCTGCCGCCAGTCGACCTCCCTGTTTGCCGCAATTAAGATAGCCCCAAACAATACATTAAAAATCAGCAATCCTGCCGGAATTCTTTTCCACCGTATATCCCATATGCTTCCCACCGTCAACATCATGACTGCACAAATCTCCTGAAGTGTCATATTAATCTCCATTCCGCCGCTTTAGCAGCTCAAATAGCTTTTCCGTTTAATTATTTGTTCCACACCTTGAACACGCATGTCTGTCTCCTACCTGCGAAATAGGGATTTGCGTAATTGTTCTTTTTAATCCGCTGCAAACTAAGGAGGTATGATAACATTCACCATAATCCGTGATAAAATAGATTTCCGCCTCCTCATCGCCGCAAAGCTCGCATCTGCCATAAATTCCGCCGCTTTGATTCCGACGCTGAGCAAGGTCTCCGCTTGAAACCGGCTGAATAGTCAAAGCAAGATACGTGCATGTTTTTGTCAGATGAAAAACGGTTCCTGTCTCCGTGATATAGACCATCCTTTCACCGGCATCGTTTACTGCGTCCGGTGCAACCGCATACCCCGTCCATGCTCGTACTCTGCAACGGTTTAGAACCGGATAGGCCGGAAGAAAGAAAAAATTATTCCGCGGTTCTATTTCATAGGAAACAACAAGATCAATTACATCCCCTTCCGTCATGATCTTGGAATATAAAAGACTTAATCCCCCGCTTCCGCCAACCACTCCAGAAGAATTCAGTTCTTGCTGCATCATTCCATTAATCAGGTTGTTTTTTACATACTGTTCTCCCAGTATGTCTGCTGCGATTCTGCCTATTTCTGTTCTATCAACGTCACTATTACCTTCCTCCGTTTCTTCTGAAAAAAACTCAGTGACAAGCCCTGCTGCCGGTGCATAAATTGCCATCTTTTTTCCTATCTGATGAAGACTCTGCTCAACCGTCCCATAAAAATACAGCATTTCCATAAGCGAAAGCATCGTCATCATAAAGAAGAGAAAAAGGGGGAGCAAAATAGCTGCTTCCAACGTTAAACTGCCCGGATATCTTTGATTTTTTATCCATACTATTTGTTTTAATTTTTTTATTTGTTTCATTCGCATTATTTTCCTTATTATCTCGTTCATCTATCTTTCCTTTTTCTGATAGTTGCGTTTATACAGAAAACCGCCGCTTATGAAGAAGTTAATCTTATAGAAGATCCGCTAAGACATCCTTTCCCGGATATGAAATGGTTATCGATAAAGCAAGAATGCTTTTGATAGCCCAGATCAGATAGGAGAAAGTTTTTTTAAGTGCATGTTGAGTAAATTTATCCGGAAAAGGACATCTTACCGGACCTTCTATTATCAGTTCAAAAAATATGCTGCTTCGCAGTGCAAATCGTGTGCGGGGAATGCTTTTATCAGCGTTTCCCCTATGTATAACGACAGCTTCTCTTCATTAAAAAACTGTATCCGTAACTGCTTGAAAACACCATTTGAACCGTAAAAGCCGCAACGCATTGATCCAGACAAAAGTTTTCATAGCCCGCAACCTTTCTGATATTCATTTCCACAAGATTCATACACCTTCCTGTTTTTTCATCCAACGGCGTAATATACAGCAACAATCTCAGATAGTCCTCATAACTCAGACCGGACTCCCCCTTATTATCTGAGGAATCTCCCTCACCCGCCATACCGCTGACCGTTTCCACAGTAAGTCCTAAAGCATTTTCCAGGCTCAGGTTCCATTCTCCTTCTCCCTTGATCAAGGGAACCTTCTTGCCGGAAAATAACTGTCTGACATCCACAACGCTTTCCGCATAGATCCATGCCGCTATGATCGCTATCTCAAACAATATTTCAAATTGCGGATAAAGCAGGACAAAGGATAATGAAGTCGCCAGAGCTTTTGCTTCCGCTCTCAGCTCCTGATTGCTAAAAAAATATATACTATTTGCAGCGCCCCTGATCAATAGGATCCTCTCTGCAACGATTCTCAGATTATCCGCATCATTACTCTTTCCCGCTATGACATACTCCGTCTCATAGCATAGCGGACTTTCTTCTTTTCTCTGACTGTAGTTACCGCATTTTTCCATGATATATTCATTAAATAACAGTCCTTCCACCAGCGGCATACACTCCTGCCAGCTTTCCTCCATGCCGCTGCCCGTAACCAGACTTCTTCCAGTAACATAGCTATCCGGATTGATAGATGTGGTTGATATCTCACCCTCGCAGACCAAAGGAAGAATTCCCAGATATCTAACCTCATTTAGTGAATCCGTCGGGTCATCCTTTTCGGGTTCGTTCCATTCTTCCCCTTCTTCAAGATCCTCCGGCGGCGGAATCTCAATACTGTCAATTGCATTCTGTGCATTATCATTTTCCGCCATAATATCACTGTCATACAGTCCTCTCCTCTCTGTAACCGCGATCATATCCCGCAGATCGTCTATATAATCCACGCCATATTTATTTAACATATATGAGACCGCCATATATCGAAATACCGCGCCCTGTTCATCAGTTGCGCGAGACGCTGCCAGGATATCCGCCGATTCCATATTCAGTCCCAGAAAATCTCTATTCTGCAAAATCGGAAGTCCTTTCTGGGGCTGCAGATTATAAGAAACATAATCCGCAAAATGCTCCTTCAGATGATCCAGCGAACCGTTTGGTTGATCATAAGCCAGATCAATAAACAAAAGATCATACTGATCCAATAACGGTCTGTTATACTCAGCAAGGACAGAATCCATGCCCATATCCACAACACATTCCAGCTGAAGTTTCATTGCATTGATCCTGCTGCCTTCTATCATTGTCAAGATCAGTGGGATGATCACTGCTATTATCAATGCAAAATATACATTCAACGCCCCATCATATAATCTATGTATCTGTAAAAAATTTTTTTGTTGTCTGATTGCTGTCATGTTCTGTCCTCTTTAATATTTTTTAATAAAATCTTTTGATTTTCTGATCTGATCGGCTGACGCTTTGATCTGACCCATGTGACAATTTAAAAATTCGTCGTTTTCCGCGTGATCTGGTCAAACAGACTCTCCACAATATCTGTAATCTCATTCCTGAAAATAATAACCAGACCAATCAATACCACAATGATCAAAATGATCTCCACTGTTCCCATGCCGTCATCTTCTTTCATAAATTTTCTGATCATATTCATCTGCGTCCCCTCCTTTCCCGTTTGCCTCACTGATCTATATCCATGGATCACATCCCGATTGATAAAAAAGATGGAACCATAATGACAACCATGACGATACCCAGCATCAGAAACATGGGTAGCATCAGCTTGGAACCGGCTGTTTCCCCCAGCTGTTTTGCATTGCTCTTTCTTTCTTCAAATGCATCCTTTGCTTCCCGGTTCAATTCCGTTAGAAACCCCTTTGCCCCCAGCCTGACATTCTGTTCCAGCAGCGCAGCGAATTTAACATATTTCTGCACCTGACACCGGACTGCAAAATGCTGATATGCCTCTATTTCCCCGATACCGCTTTCCATTTCATATAATGTAAACAGCATTTCCTCATAAACATATCTGGCTGCCTGTCCCTTTTCCCTGCGCAGTCTGTAATCCATCACAACCTTTTTCCATGCCCCTCTGACGGTCATACCCGCCCCGATAAAAAGCGTCATCTTACTGACCACCTCAGGATAATCCAGCAACATTTGCTCGCTGCGTTCCCGTATCTTTTTATCCAGATCATTGCTCTGTCCCCAAAAGACAGCGGCACTGCAGCAGATCACAAGCAGCAGCAATATCAATGCGTTCTGCTTTTTCTGTTCTGACCAAATAACCTTTATGCCATCTACTTCTTCCGGCAGAAGAATCTCCGTTTCCTCCGGCGAACGGCTGACAACCTCATCCAGCCTTTGCTGCAGATCTCTTCTGATCTGTTCCTCCCTGCTAAGCTCCATGGGATAAATCATCAGGGGAAAGCTATAAATCTCTGTAAAATCCCTGTAGCTAACTGTTGCGGATAATGTGATCAGCTCGCCCTTTTCCGATATCTCTTCCCCAAATACCCCATAACGGTCCAGTACGTCTTTATTACTGCTGCTCCACTTGATCTGAAATGGATAACCCTCTACCGCCTCAACTAAATTCACTTTTTGGCTAACCTGATCTGCCGATGCATTCTCCCCAAGGACTATCTCTTCCAACGTTTCATAAAAGGAAGGAAGCATTTCCTGAATCTCATCCGCAGTATACCGCCTTTCTTCTATGGTTAATTCCATCGTCTGGTCTGCATCTTCCCCAATCGACGCAGTAAGATATGCCGTGTATTCTCCCTCCGAATATTCCCGCCGGTTTAGAAGCCTTCCATCCTGCAGATATCCGTTCCCCTGATCCTTGATCTCTATCAGAACAGCAATGGTACAACCGACAAATAACGTCAGAAGACAGAGCGCCGTCTTTTCCGCCAGAAACCATTTTATCTGCGCTTCCGAATTATCAGTAGGATGAAGTGTCCTGAGCTTCTCCCCTTCTTTGGCAAAAACAGGTAGTCCGCCGGCACGCCCTGCAATCCATACGCCCGCCCGGTAAAACGGCCGCAGAAACGATGAAAGTTCTTTCCCTTCCGGCAGTTTTTCCTTTCTTGTATGCAGGAGAAGAAAAACCTGTATTCCCAAAATAACAACCAAAATCCCGATGATCATTGATTTTATGTCCTTTCCGTGTCTATGCTGATTTGCAGATAAATTTTCATTTTAAAATTTATCTATTTTAGTAACTTTGGTTTATAAATCTATATGGATGATCTTTTCCGCCATCAGATATGCGGCAATATAGACAACCAACAGAACTGTCATGATTACAATACCCACCAGATTATGATACATTCCGTCAAAAAATCCCGGCGAGGATACGTCAATATATAAAATGATTGCAAATGGCACGATATCCATGATCCCCTGTTCCAGACGCTTTGCGCTGATCATCGTAGTGATTTCCCGTTTGACCTCTATTTTGTCGCTGATGACATCCGCCGTATTTTTTAATATCCCCACAAGATTACCGCCGCTTTTCTTTGCGATATGAAACACCTCCGCAAAATCCCTGATATCCGCCACCTGACATCTTGCCGCAAAATCAGAAAGAACATCTTCGATATTGCGGTTATTTCTTAACTCCATTGTCAGATGATAAAGCTCTTTCGCCATCATGGACTGTTTTCCATACAACAGGCAGATATCCTGATATGCATGAGTAAATGCATTTTCTATGGAATATCCCGCCTGCAGTCCTGCAATGACGGCATGCATCATCTCTTTGAACTGAAGATTCAGTTCCTCCTTACGCTTACGAAGCAAATCTTTTTTCTTTTGACGCAGAAGAAATATCAACGCCGGGATCAGCAATAACAAAAATACAATTAACGAACGGTAAAATACATAAGATACTAATGCTGCCATCCCCACTCCCTGCAAACCATACTTTAAGAGTTCCATAATATTCATCTGATAGCTATCGTAAGATTCCGGCTGCCCTAAGTTTTGCGTCCGAGTGAAGTTTTTCCTTAGCCAAAAGCCTGCCCCTGATCTTTCCCTGCTCATCTTCCCCATCCTCCTGAAATGCATATAATATGGAGGTTTTGATTTCATTATCTTCATACCCAAGCACCTCCACGATCTCCAGTACCTTTCTGCTCTTATCACGAAGCCTTCCCAAATGTACGATAATGTCAATCCCACTTGCGATCTGTCCCCTGATCGCCGCCAGCGGTAGATCCATTGCCATCATGACCATTGTCTCCAGACGGGACAGCATATCCCTGGCGCTGTTGGCATGACCGGTAGAAAGGGAACCGTCGTGACCGGTATTTAACGCCTGTATCATATCAATTGCTTCCCCTCCCCGCACTTCTCCAACAATGATCCGATCCGGCCGCATCCGAAGACTTGACTTGATCAGATCCCGAATGCTGATCGGCTCACATCCTTCCACATTGGCATTTCTGGTCTCCAAACGGACCAGATTCGGTACCCCCAAAATCTGCAGCTCAGCACTGTCTTCTATTGTGATGATCCTTTCATCCTTAGGTATGTAATCAGACAATGCATTTAAAAATGTTGTCTTGCCGCTGCCGGTTCCGCCGCTGATAAAAATGTTATATCCCGCTACCACAAGATCCCTCAGAAAATCAACAGCTTCTTCATTAATCGCACCAAACTTAAGCAGATCTTTCATCTGAATCGGATGTTCCGGGAATCTCCGGATAGTAACGATCGGTCCGTTTAATGCCACCGGCGCAAGCACAATATTGACCCGCGAGCCATTTTCCAGCCTGGCATCCGCAATCGGCGACGCCTCATTTACCGTACGGTTGCACTTTGCAACGATCTGCTGGATCACATCCTCCAGCTTTCCCGGCGACTCAAAGGTTTTGTCCCATTGCATCAGCCTGCCGTTACGCTCTATAAAAATATTATCTGTTCCGTTGATCATAATCTCCGTGACGCCGGGATCAGAAGTCAGTTCTTCCAAAATATCCAGTTTTCTGATGGCATAAAACAATTCCTTGGAAAGCGCTTTCTTCTGCTCATAAACAAGACCATATTCCCGCCCTTTTTGGATGATCACCTGATCGATCAGATCCCGGATCTCTTCATCCGACATTTCCCTGGAAAGACTGATACGTTCCTGTACCGCCTCTTTTAATTCTGTTTTAATCCTTTTTTCCGATTTTTTCTCATTCACGATATACTCCGCCTATTCTTGTTAAACTATGCCGGCATCACCGCGATCTTTCTCACATAATCCGCCAGCTCCCCATAACTCATCTCCTCCAATGTGGCGGGAAGGGATTTAAAAATAGGAAACTCCAGTTTTTTGGTTTTGGTAATGACATCCTGATATTCCTGCCGCTCCAAAAGATCTTCATATTCTTTCATCTTGTGGCGTGCCACGCCGTCCGTCCGGTTTAGTGTGTAGATATAACTGCATTCCCGTAAGACGTCAGGAAGTCCCTGTACCAGCTCCGAAAGATCCAGAATGATGACGTCATAATCGGCGCATTCCTTCAAACTATGGATCAGCAAAAGCCAATCCTCCGCCTTTACTGCTGCAATATCCATATAGGAATATGCCGGCGCTATATAATTCAGGCCATTTACATTGGATACCATACTTTCCAGTTTATATAAAAACCGTTCTTTTCCATTGCCCAGAAAATATACCAGATCTGTCAGATCCTTTTCCTCTTCCCTGCCAAGCAGTCCTGATAATCCGGAAAACGGTTCAAAATTCAGATATAAAACACTCTGCTTTTTTGCCAGAAACTGTCCCAATAGAAGGGAAAAAGAAGTCTGGATACCCCTTCCAAGGGGCGAATACACACCGATCAGGCTGCTATCCTTTTGTGCCGTTCCATGTACCTTTACCGTACCATTCCAATCTGCGTACAGCTCCAGGATCTTCTTCCGGATCGTCTCTGCAGACTGATATTTGCGGATGATCCTCTCTGCTTTGCCGGTCATAATGCCTTTATCCTGCAGAAGTATAACCATACCGGAAGATTCCTTTTCTGCCAGATCCTGAAACATACTTTCACCCGCCAAAATAACTTCAAATTCTTTTTTAGCGTTTTCTTTCTGAAATTCTCCTATATTTCCATAAATACTGACAGAAAAAGGGAAGGAACTCCGGCTGATCAGATACTGCTGCAGCTTTTCCATATATTTTTCATCGGGATCACAGATTGCTAAACGATCGTTTTTCAAAACAATTCCTCCTAACTTATACAGACAATCAAAAATGCAATTAGAATAGCTATACTATAATGAATGACGCATCTCTGCTCTCCTGCTTTTTCTTTATGATGCATTTGTTCTGTCCGATCCATATGATTCATGTAACTGATTTGTTTGATCTCTCCTATCTGATCTTTTTGTTTATAGCTTGTACTTCGAATCCTATCTCTTATTTGTATCTTATGATTGTTTTGTTGAAGCGCATCTTTTTTTTGTTGATCATATCCCACCCCCTTTATGAATTTTTGGAATTTTTCGTCAAATAAAAATGTCAATTTTGCAGTTTTCCCTGCGGAATAATAAAGTACCTCCTTTCCCAGATTTTTTATTACCTGTTGTTTTGTTACCTTAAGTAATTGTTGTTCCGCGGATTTTCTTCGTCGAAGGACGAATAAGATACTACCCTTGAATATCCCCATTGCTGCGCCTACAAATAAGGAATAGATAGAGATCGTCATGCCTTGTTTCCATCCGAGAATTACAGTTACAACGGATAGAAGTTTGATATCTCCTGCTCCCAGGCATCTGATCATATATAATGGGAACAGAATCAGAATACTGCCGATAAGATCTTTTACGGCTCCGAACATTCCTGGCGGACCGGCTCTGTACAGTTGATAGATCACGCCGACCGCCATTCCTGCCATCGTCAAAACGTTAGGTATTCTGTATGTCCTGAGGTCTAAAATCACCGCCAGAACCAGAAAAAAGAATAATCCTGCAATCATCGTTACCTCACATATTTTACACATTTCACACATCTCAAGCATTACATACCGCATTTGAAGAAAAGGACATTAAAATTGTTTTAAAACACTAAAATGCAACGTAATTCGTAAATCTTTGTTTCTTGGGAAAATCCGTTAATAAAACATAACCCTCAGATTCTAATAGGTTGTAACAGATTTTTGCAGAAGATCCTGCTTTGACTTTTCGTTTTGACTTGTTTTGAATCTATCACAATATTTTTTGTTTGTCCAGAAAAATTTTTAAAATTTCCATTTTTTTACAAAACATCTTGATTTTTGACTGTTTTTTAAATTTTACTTGATTTTATTTTAATTTTAATAAAATTTTTGTTTCGTTTAAATGTGTGCAAACCCACGTCAAATCTATCTATTTCCACATTTACGGGAGATATGTTTTAAGTGATTTAAGAAACGCCGGTTAAAGCGTTTCCAACGCCGGATCAGCGCTGCTAAACAACATAATTCTACTGCAGATCCATGTGTATCCACCGATGATTCTAAGGCGGCACTGATTTGATCAATGCTGCCTCAGATATGCAAGAAGTCCCTCACAGCTTTCTGAGACATCTTTATATGTTGCATCAAAATTTCCCGTATACCATGGATCGGCAATATCCTCATTCGAACCGACAAAAGTTTTGAACTTGTATAGCTTACCGTCCGGGTCGCCTTTTAATATCCGGTTAAGATTTCTCATATTCCATTCATCCATACCGATGATATAATCAAACCGGTCATAATCCGCCCATGATATCTGTCTGGCCTTATGGGGAAGTACGGGAATACCCACCTCTTTTAATTTTCTCACCGTCCCATAATGGGGAGGATTGCCAATTTCTTCAGTGCTTGTAGCCATAGAATCAATATAAAACTGATCAGCGATCCCCATGGTATTTACCATGTGCTGGAGTACAAACTGGCTCATGGTGCTGCGGCAAATGTTGCCGTGGCAGACAAAAAGTATTTTTATCATGTTAATTTTTCCTCCTG
>DLOP01000185.1:9131-10740 GCA_002478505.1 Lachnospiraceae bacterium UBA7481 | reverse complement strand
GCATCCTTAACAACCTTCTCTATGGTTTTTTCTTCGTTATAGCACGGGATCAAAACCGCTATTTTATCCATTTAAACTTTCCTTCCTGTCAGAAAATTTTTTTCCAACAAACCTTAAAAATTCATCATAATCCCTGATATAATCGTCTTCATCATAATACTTTGATGCAAATACCATCAGTACTGCACCTTCCGAAAATTCCGACATTTCCCGCCACATATTATTGGATACATAAAGACCCTCATAGGGATTGTCCAGCAGTACCGTCTCCTTCTCCGTTCCATCATCTAAAAGAATCTTTACCGAACCGTGTACGCATACCAAAAGCTGTTCCAAAGATTTGTGGGCATGCATCCCCCGGACGATTCCGGTTTTCGTATCAAACATATAATATACACGTTTGATCTCAAACGGCACATCCGTCATTTCTTCCAATGCCACCAGATGACCTCTCGAATCGCCATGCTGCTGCAGCGGATACTTTTTGATCTCCATAACTATGACCCCGCCTTTCTTTCTGCATCAGCGCATCCCTATGAATCTCCAAACAGCCGGCATTACGTCAGCTGTCCTTTTTTAATAAGGATCGCATCAATTCAATATCTTTATAGATACTCGGATGAACCTTACCGGTGGAAACCCCGCCTATCCGGTGTTGGATGCTCACCATACTGCTCCATCCGAACTTCACCTTCTTCTGTAGCAGCATCACATAATAAGGATAATCTTCCACCAGATGATACCGCTCGTCAAAATATCCATAGAGTTCAAATAATTCTTTCTGATAAAATGTGCAGCATCCGCTGATCACATTTTTCTTCCTGATCATATAATCCAAAAGTATACCGGAGGCATACTTCAACAGCATTCCGGTCAGCATAGAAGGACGGATTTTCTTTTTCTCAGGCATAACATCCAACCTTCTGGTTGTCAGCAGCAGCGTCTTCTTTTGTTCAAATGCCCTGACGATCTTTTCTATGGTATCTTCGCTGGCAAAGGTATCTCCGGAAGAACAACTAAGCAGGTATTTTCCCTCCGCCATTTTCAGCACTCTGTTTAAATGTTTCACTGTTCCCACATTCTTTTCATTCAGATTGATTCTGACCTGCCCGTATTTTTTTCTAAGCACAGCGGCATACTGCTCCAAAATACCGACGTCATAATTCTGGGACCCATCGTCGCTGAGGATCACCTCTGCATCCATATAGGTCTGCTTCATCACTGACTCTATCGTTGCCGGAAGTTCTTCCGCATTATTATAAACCAATATATATATGGTTACTGTCGGTTTTTTACTTTCCATGGGGTCATGCCTTTCCATACCGCTCCTATTGCTCAATGCTTGCTTTCTGAAGTCCCATTCCGTTTTTCTGCCTCATCCATATCTGTTTCCTCTATCTGCAATGCCTGTGTTGCAGCTTCCTGCCATACCTTTGTATCCGTCTTATCGTATGTCAATTTTCTGATATGATACTGTACATCCTCGATAATCTTACGATTTGCACTCAATACATCCGCAAGCATACCGATAACAAAGGTCATAAATCCCATGATCATCAATGTACAGGCTAAAATCAATGACTGAATATGTCCTGCATTCCTGCCGTTA
>DLOP01000185.1:4210-9096 GCA_002478505.1 Lachnospiraceae bacterium UBA7481 | reverse complement strand
AGAAAGGCGTCGAAAACGCAGACATGCCAGCGGACGGTACATCAGTAATGCCCTTAAGATTGTCAGCATGGATTTTTTAATATAAGAAGCAATGCTGTTAAATAACCTGGATTCCCGCAGCTCAGGATTGGTTCTGACCGGCACGGAGGTGATCGCCATCTTATTCCTTCCCGCCTGCACGATCGTCTCCAGGGTATAGGTATATTCATTGATTACATTAAAATGCATGGCTGCCTCTCTGGAAAACGCCCGAAATCCCGAAGGCGCGTCCGGGATCTGCGTTTTCGACGCCTTTCTCACTACCCAGCTTCCAAAATGCTGAAGTTTCTTCTTGATCCACGAAAAATGCTCTGTCTGATCAATCGGTCTCTCGCCGACAACAATATCCGCCTCTCCCTTCAGGATCGGCGCAATCAGCTTCTCAATATCTTCCCCGCAATATTGATTATCCGCATCTGTATTCACGATAATGTCCGCTCCATAAGAAAGGCATGCTTCAACTCCTGCCATAAACCCTTTTGCAAGACCTTTATTCCTTGTAAAGCTGACCACATGATGAACCCCCCAGTTCATAGCGACTTCAACAGTCTTGTCCTGACTGCCGTCATTAATGATCAGATATTCGATCTCATCGATCCCGTCGATCTTCTTCGGAAGGTCATTTAGTGCAATTTCCAAAGTTTCCGCCTCGTTATAACAAGGAATCTGTATAATCAGTTTCATTTATTTTGCTCCTTTGTTTTATTGGTTATAGATCAATAGCGACACCGGAGTATTGATCGTCACTGCCTCCTTTGCGTACGGCAGACCGCTTTCCACAAAATTATCATATAGAGATGTTTTCATAACCCCCCAGTATAAAAATGTCCAATTCTCATCCTCCGGTTTAAATCGTCCCAGATGATACTGCACCACATAGATATCTTCATACTTTGCCCTGCATTCCATCAACTGCACTGATAAACGGTCATAATTCAGATACAGGACATCCGCGCCTGTCAATCCCTTTAGGGCAAGCGCAAAGATACGGGGACTGTGATATCCCTGATCATAGATCAGGATCACATCTTTCTGGACCATCGGATCATCTTCAGGATCCACTCTTTGATCCCCTATCAAGTCTGCGATCTCTTCCAGCTGTTCATAACTCATATACGTCAGATCCTGCGCATTATATAACAGGCTGCTCTGTGATTTGACCAGTGTAATCATACACAGACAGACCGGCACCGCTATCTGCCATGGTATGCGGTTTAAAAAATATCCTGCCGTAATAAGGATCAGAACGACAAAGGCAGAAAGGTATCTGGCATAATAATAGTAATAATAAATCAGCACCCATAGAATGCCACAGTAGAAAAACATCACATAAAAGCTACTTAACACTAACGTCATTACGTTACGGTCACGCAGACCGTTTTTCGCTTTCAGCCAGATTCCCAACACCATTGCCGGCAGCATCACATAACCTGTCATGATCAAATAGCCCATAATACTCAGCTTCATAGGCCACATATCCATATGATAAGCCTTGATCCCCTTATAAACAAAGAAACAGACCAATAGCAGAGTCACTGCACGGATCCCCCAGCCTGCCGCCTTTTTCGCCAGAACGTTTTCTCTGATCCTGCTCCACCGGGAAAACAATTTCCTGCGTACTTCTTTTTGCCACAAAACCGCAGCTACAGCAAAGACGATTGTCGAGGCGATCCAGATTACCGCTTCAATATTGTCCTCATTCAGAAGATTTTTTGACTTGCTGAACAACTGCTGGAAATTTTTCATCGTATAATGCCACGCCGTATTCTGCATCATGGAATACCCTGTAGCATATCCAATCATCAGAAGCATCAGCGCCGCTAAAAATCCACGCTTTTTACTCTGCAGATAATTGGTCAGATAAAGAACGACAAACAGCGGAATCAAAACCGTAAAGATCACATGATAATAACATGCCGCTAGCAGTGGAACCACCGACCAAAAATAAACCTTCTTTTTCGTATTTTCGGTCATCAGCTCAAAAAATGCGCAGATCATCAGGGTAAATCCCATCTCTGTCAGCGTCTGCTGGGCACTCCATACAACGATGGGACATACTGCCATAAAGGATGCCAAGATCCATTTGACCCACGGCTTAAATCCCAGATTATCCCCGATCAGCCATACATTGGCAAGCGCCAAAAGATATAATACCGTCATAATACCCGGCATATTGCTTAATCCAAACATCTTTCCCCACAATCCCAGCAAAGCAGGAAAGGTGGAGATACCATGCAGGACGCCGTTCACCTCATTGGCATTCTCAAGACCATCCTTCTTAAGCAGATAATACCCATCCATGTCTTCAAGTATCCGCAGATATTCACTTTTCTCCCAATTATTTTCCACATAATAATATTCCGGAAAATCAATGATATTATCATTATACCCGCCCATATACATCATGGCACGGATCTGATATAATCCCTGATCCTGTCCTGTTCCATAAAAACCGGCTTTGTCATGTACTAAAAATGCGCTGACGGCCAATATTATTGCAAGCGGCAGATATTTCTTCCAGGAAAGCGAAAAACACAGGCTTTCCTCCCGATACAACTTCAGCCTCTGTACCATTTTGCTTTTACGGCAAATGGGGCTCTGAAAAAAACACAATACACCGATCACTGCCGTTTCCATCAATAACGTGCCCAGCGTCCCCCGCAACAGGTTAAAATGATTGACCCATATCATCAACCCACTGACCACAATATAAAGGCAGTAATACAACCCTTGAGAGACAATAAGAAGCCGCCCAATCTCTGCTCTCCGATATATCAATGCTGTCATAAGGAATGATGCTGCCATCCCTAAGATCCATAAACAAATCAACATTATTCCACTGCTTCCTCATATATCCTGATGATGCCGTTTAACATTTCTTCATACGTAAAAGTTTTTTCCGGGATGTTTAAAAACGCATCCTCTTTTTCCTCTATTACTGCAGCCAGCTTATCGGCAAGATCCATTACATCCCTGTTTTTAAAGGAACGGCAGGTTCCGTAAGCCACCTCCGGCAGCGATCCCCCGTCACTGTAGATCAGTCTTGTCCCAATCTGACATGCCTCCAATGCGCTGAATCCAAATCCTTCCGTCAGAGACGGCACCACCACTGTATCCGCCTGACGGATACATGCCTCCAGATCCTTTCTTTCCACCGAACTGCGTACCCTGACGATATCCTCTAAGCTATCTTTTTTGATCTTTTTCAAAAATGCCTCCCGAAGATCCTCCGGCTCCTTCCCTAATAAGAAGCAAAAATATATTTCCTGTACCGGAAGCGTCTCTATGCGCTTTTTTACTTCTGCGATCGCCTGTTCATAAATATGGATTCCCTTTGTTTTTCCCGGTCTTCCATAGTATAAAAATACCTTGGCGTCCTCCGGAAGATCAAAATATCCGCGCAGTGAAAAATCAGAAGTATTCTCTGTCTTCCCAAGCTCATTGGCAAGATAGACCCTTGTCACATTTTTCTTCCCCATATAACGCTCAATATCCCGCTTGGTAGCGTCCGAGATCGCATGGTATCGGTCAAATCGTCTACGGCAGGTATATTGTTCTACCAGAAAAAACACCGTCGCCCTGATAAAATTATCCGCCCAGTACCATTTCCATCCTCTTGCCTCATAGATCGTCAATACGGAGGGCTTATGATATTTTCGCGCAAGCCTGCTGACCACCGGGGATGTGGTAAAGATCGAGGTATGAACGATGTCGCACCACGAAATATGCGGTTCAATGTCGCTTTCTTTGGGAAACGGATGACCAAACATGGACCGCCACGGGCAATACCACACCTTGATCCCGCCCATCTCACGATAGCCAAGATACTCCTCTCCCACATTCCTCGCCACTGCGTGGACTTCATGTCCCATTTCAACCAGTCCCATCGCCAGATCATAAAACATTTTTTCAGCTCCGCCCACATATGGATAAAAATGGGGCAGAATGATTGCAATCTTCATTCGCAGCTTTACTCCGTTACCTTTTCTATCTTTCCATGTTCCACCTTATATAAAATATCGCAGTTCTCTATGGTCTTTAACCGGTGCGCAATAATCACCATCGTCTTTCTCCCCTTCAGGGAGTTGATTGCTTCCATGATCGCCGCCTCCGTTTCATTATCAAGCGCGCTTGTGGCTTCGTCAAAAACAAGAAGCTCCGGATCATGATAGAGCGCCCTGGCAATCCCGATCCTCTGTCTCTGTCCTCCCGAAAGACGCACGCCTCTGTCGCCGATGATCGTGTCCAGCCCTTCCGGCAGGGAACGGATATAATCCGCCATCTGCGCCTCCTGTAAGACTTCCCAGATACGGTCTTCCTTGATCTCATCCTCATCTACGCCAAATGCTACATTGGCGCGAATCGTATTATCCAGCATATAGATATTCTGGGCAATATAACCGATATTATGAAGCCACGCGGCATATCTCTCCCGAATATCAACCCCATCGCATAATATCTTACCTTCTTCCGGCACCAGAAGCCCCAAAAGGACATCAATGATCGTCGTTTTTCCTGCACCGGAACTACCGATCACGCCCACAGAAGAACCGGCAGGAATCTCCATATCCGCATGATCAAAAATCTTTCGTTCCGTATTCGGATACGCATACGTTATGTCGTTTAAACAGATCTTATCCTTAAAAGTCATTGTTTCCTTAGATTCATGCAGTTCTGCAGCATTTAATGACGCAATATTCAGATGATCGCAGACAAAATTCAAAGACGGTTCATAATAAGCAATCGTAGAAAGGTGCGTAGAGATCCTGTTGATGCTGGGCATCAGTCTGACTGCCGCAACCGCAAATGCCCCAAGCAACGGCAGCATCTTGGCCATATCTGCTCCA
>DLOP01000185.1:0-4185 GCA_002478505.1 Lachnospiraceae bacterium UBA7481 | reverse complement strand
CAGACTGTCTCAATGATCAGACGCGGGGCATTGTTCAGTACCGTATATCTTCTGGTCACGCCGGCCAGTTTACGGTACGCATTCGCAAAATTCTTCAGAAAATAGTTTTCCTTTGCAGCAACTTTCACATCCTTGATGCCGAAGATCCCCTGCTGCATCCATTTCATCGTAAGCACCTGTTGTTTGAGTCTTCCCTGTCCCAGATTGCCCAGCAGCGGTTTTAAGAATAAGANNGATGATCACTATTACCATTACTCCAAGCAGGGCGGCAATACTAAGCATCATTCCAAGATCAACAAACAACAGCAAAAACAAGCACAAGCAGGCGGATACCGCGATCTCCGTCAACAGCTTCATCACCTCCTGCAGCAGTTCAAATACATGGGGGATGTCTTTATTGATCGTCTGAAACAATGCATTGACGTCTGCATTCAGATAATATTCATAGGGTCGGTTTAAATACTCGTTCAGCAGACGGATCGAGGATTCCGCCTCTGTTTTCGTTACAAAACGCGCCTGAATGTAATAAAGAAATAAAAGATATATATTTTTGATCAAAAAGATTCCCATGGTTACTGCCAGCAGCAGTTTCACAAATGCAGCAGGATCGTTGATCGTCAGATGCAGCCAGTCGCAGACCATGACCACATATCTATTTTCCATAATAGCCTCCGGATCGACAACAGCCGAAACCAACGGCACGATAAATGATACTCCCAGCGTCTCCAATAATGCACTGATAAAGATCAGAACGATAAGAACCACCACGCTGCGCTTCTGTTTTTGATTCAGTAATTGTTTCAGTCTCTTATAAACATTCATTCTGCTGTAAAATCATTCCTCCGTTAACGTCTGTTACCACACTTCTTCATCTATTGCAGGATATTCTGCAACGCCATATCATTTTTCCTGATATATTCCTTCATAAATGCGTTGGCGTTTACCGAAAGCTCCATCGCTTTATCATCCTCCTGAAGCAATGTCAGGATCGCCTTGGCATACGCCTCGTCATCATCCGCAACATAAGCAAACGGCTGATCGGTAGATAGTCCCCGCACCCCCACAGAGTGGGATACCAGCGGTTTTGCTTTGCTGACCGCCTCTATCGTCTTGATATTCAGACCTGTACCAACATGCACCGGATTAATGACCAGCCTCGCATCTTTGTACGCCAGATCGATATCGTCAATGATTCCCAATTTCTCATATTCGCTGCTATCCGGGATATGTCTGCAGATCGTACCTGCCAGCTTTACGTGGTACGGTACGCCGCTTTGTTTTAAGATCGGCAGGATCTTATCAATAAAATGCCTTACCCCCTCCCGATTTACCACATAATAGCTTCCAAGAAACAGGATGGTATCCGTATCCGCCACATAAGGTTCGGTGACCGGCATATTTTCTCCGATGGTACAGACCTTTACCTGGTCCGGCAGGATACTTCGGAAGAATTTTTCCTCTTCCTCCTGGATCGCTACCACCCAGTCCGCACGGGCAAGCCCCCTTGCCTCTTCCTTTTTGGTGACTGCAAATTCATAATTACGATACCCTACGGCTTCATACATCTGACGCTTAAAGGTAAAAGCATTCACCGTATCGATGACCTTCGTCACGTCTTCCGGCACATAACAGAGCGCCTTTGACGTATAAACATATTCTGTCCAGACTACGTCATAATGACGCTCTTTCAACAGATTTTCCATAAAATTGCCTATTTCCGGACTGATTTTTTCATCCACGCTGAAATATTTAAACAACCCCGGAATATGAAGAAGCTCTAACGCCTTACGTACCTTACGTTTCAGAAAAACGGGAAACGTCCTCTTCTTGTTTTCAAAAGTAATAAAATGATCTTTTCCGATAAATTCTTCTGTCAAAGCGGGATCTTCCTCCGGGTAAGTGGCAAGAAAAAGGAAATCCACTTCGCAGCCATGGGCGCGCATCATATTCACCAGATTATATACTCTTTTCCGATTGCCACGCTCCAAAGGCAGGATAATCGTGTCGGAGATCATTAAAATCTTCTTCAAAATATGCTTCCTCACTTATACTTTTATCATCAAAATTCCCCTGTCAGATGACAGCGGTACCACTGTTCTAACATCAGGACAGTCCAGACTAAGCGGGGGGTTGCTCCCTTTGTCTCAAACTGTTTCCATAAGCGGTTTACTTCGGCAGGATCTAAGATCCCATCTTCCGCCGCTTTACTATGAAGCAAAAGGTCTTTCGCCCATTCTGCAGTATCTCCTTCCTTTAACCAGCGTTCCAGAGGCACAGAAAATCCTTTCTTAGGGCGGTCCATCAGCTGCTTCGGCACATAGCGGTATAGAACCTCTCTTAGCACACGCTTTGTTGTAACTCCGTCAAATTTATATTCCATGGGAAGACGCCACGCAAATTCCATCACATCACGATCCAGCATCGGAATCCTGTTTTCCAGCGATACCGCCATACCAGCGCGGTCAACCTTCACCAGAATATCATCCGGATGATAATGGAGCATATCATCCAACATTAAAGAAGCACATTCATCCTTTAATAATGGGCTCCCGTTTTCCCTCAGCGGGATGCCGCGCCACGCCAGCCTGTCCATCGTCCGGCTCATATGACCCAGCGCTTCCTTCATAACAACGGCATTTTCCGCCTGCAGACACATCGTGCCTCGATAAATCTTTTGATTGCCGCCAGCCAGAGCATTTCCCAGTTTCCCGGCGATATTTCTAAGCCCCCATGGAACCTTTCCGGCTTTCTGCCATACCCTCAGCAGCTTTACATACGTCTGATAACCGCAGAACAATTCATCTCCGGCATCCCCGCTTAAAACCACCGTAACTTTTTCTTTCGCCAGCCTGCTGACCAGATAAGTCGGGATCTGTGAAGAATCCGCAAAGGGTTCTCCGTACATGAAAGGGATCTTCGGGATTACTTCCTTCAGTTCTTTTTCCCCGACATAAACCTCTGTATGATCCGTCTCAAGATGCTTTGCAATCTCCTTTGCCGCATCTGCCTCATTATATTTTTTTTCTTCAAATCCGATGGTAAACGTTTTTACCTTTTGGGTGCTGATCCGGCTCATCAGGGCTACGATGGTCGCGCTGTCTATCCCTGCTGAGAGATATGCCCCAAGCGGCACATCGGAAATCATCTGACCTTTAATGGCGTCCCTTAATATCCGGTCCAATTCCTCTACCGCTTCTTCAAAACTGCCGGAGAAAGGAGCTTCTTCCCCGCGTTTTGCTGCTTCCTCCATAGACCAGTAGGATCGTATCATATCTGATCCCTCTCCCGTAAATGGACAGGACAACGTCATCACGGTACCCGGCATCAGTTTCCGGATGCCTTCATAGATCGTTTGCGGCGCCGGTACATAGCCATAACGGATATATCCGGACACAGCATTCTGATTGATCTTCTTTGCAAATCCGGGGAACTGTCTGATAGCCGTTAATTCTGATGCAAATACAAAGCAACCATTGATACAGCCATAAAACAATGGCTTTTCACCAACACGGTCCCGCATCAGTGATAATGTTTTCTTCTGCCGGTCATATAACGCGATGGCAAACATTCCCTTTGCTGTTTTTAACGCTTTCTCCGTCCCCAGATGTTCCATTGCTTCCAACAGAACTTCCGTATCAGACGTACCTCTCCATACCACATCATGTCCCGCCTGTTTCAGTCCGGCTTTCAGATCTTCGGCATTATAAATTTCTCCATTATATACCATAACAAAACGTCCGGAATGGGACATCATCGGCTGTGCGCCGCAGGGAGACAGATCTTGGATTGACAGCCTCCGGTGTCCCAATGTCACGCCGCTTTGTTCATCCAGCCAGATGCCCTCCGCATCCGGTCCGCGGTGGATCAGGCAGTTATTCATTTTATTGATCAGTTCCGTCCTCTGATCCCACCCCAATGAATCAGCTATAAAACCTGCTATTCCACACATGCGATCAATTGTACCTCAATCATAAATTTTAACATCAGCCTATCATTCCAGTTTCTAAAATTTGACATTCTACAGAAACGCATACTTAGGCATACTATAATAGTATACCATACTTTTATACCTTTTGTACATGATTTCCAAAAAAGGGGGATTTTATTTTCAGATGATGATTATTATGGTATAATGTCCACGTAAGCAATGAGCAGTGCGCGAGTGAGTGAAATCATATGCCGCCG
>DLOP01000123.1:5934-14567 GCA_002478505.1 Lachnospiraceae bacterium UBA7481 | reverse complement strand
GTGTTTATGATGGCGAATGGAGCGACGGTCAGCCGAAAGGTCACGGTATTATGACTTACGCAGATGGAAATGTTTACGAAGGTGAATTTAAAGACGGCAAAAAACACGGCCATGGTACTTATACTTGGGCCGGCGGAGATGTTTACGAGGGCGAATGGAAAGACGGTAAAGAGCATGGTCAAGGCACTTATACCGGAGTGTCCGGAACCGTATATGAGGGAGAATGGGAAGACGGTAAAAAACACGGACAGGGTACTTATACTTTTGCGAATGGAGATGTATACAAAGGAGAATTTAAAAACGGTCGTCCAAGACAGGGTACGATAACCTATCCCGACGGAAGAGTATATGAGGGCGAATGTAGAAACTTTATGCCAAATGGTCATGGTACTATGCGCTATGCGGACGGCTCTGTGTATGATGGCGAATGGAAAGATAGTCTGTCAAACGGTTACGGTACTTATACTTTAGCTAACGGAAATCGGTACGATGGCGAATGGAAAGACGGCAAGATGGAAGGACATGGCATATCTACCCAGCCTGACGGATACAGGTATGAGGGCGAGTGGAGAGACTATGAAAAAAACGGACAAGGTACTGCAACATGGCCTAACGGTGCGGTGTATAAGGGTGGATTTAAAGACGGCAGAAAACATGGTCATGGCACTATGACCAACGAGTATGGGGATGTTTACGAGGGTGAATGGAAAGACGGTAAACAAAACGGCTATGGTACTGCGACTTGGGCCGACGGAGTTGTTTACGATGGCGAATGGAAGGATGGCAAAAAAGAGGGTCATGGTACTGCGACCAATGCAGACGGAGGTGTGTATAAAGGAGAATGGAAAGACGATAAACGAAACGGTTATGGTACAATGACCGAGGCGGACGGCTCTGTGTATGAAGGCGAATGGAAAGACGGTGAACGACACGGCCATGGTACTATGACTTATGCGGATGGAACCGTGTGTGAAGGCGAATGGAAGGATGACGAAATAGAGAGGCGGGATCAGTAAGAATATGAAGCCGATCATAGACGGTATCATACAGAGGATCAAGAGAGAGGAGAAATTACAATATGCGTAAAAACAAAATAGGCGATATCCTGTTCGGACTCTTATTGTTAGGATTCATACTTTCAAATCTGACAGGATGCGGTCAGGCAAGACAGCCTCCATATGCCGTTTCAGGGCATACGGGAACAGCAGTCACTCGGGAAACGGATGAATCGTCAGCAGTGCAGGGAAGGGATGAACTGCCGCTATCGCAGGAAACGGAGGAACCGTCAGCAGAGCAGGAACAGGTGGTTGTCACCAACCCTGAAAACCAGGACGTTGCTGCATTGCTGGTGGGGGATATCATCGTAGAGGATGAATCTGACATAGAGGATTCGGAATCCGAGATGGAGACAAATGCTGATAATAATGATGCCCACATGCCTGAGGCGGATTTTGTTGTCGGATCTTCAGCAGAAGCGATCGCCGAGATATGCGGTCTTGTCGCTCCCGTCGAGACGGACGTGAGATCCTGCCATTGGGATTCCTATGGCGAGCATCCTTACGACGTCGTTTACGATTTCGGCGATGCGTATCAGTCTTATGTGGATGCGTGCGACTGGTCGCTGGTCTTTGACGCGGATTACTACATGTCCCAGTTCCCTATGCTCGCGCTCCAGTACCACTATGACGAAAAGGAGCTTTTGTTCCATTTCCAGACCATAGGTGTGCACGAAGGACGCCAGGGCTGTGCGGAATTCAACGTCGGTGCATATATGATGAACGGTGACCCTGAAGTAAAGAACGTGTTCCACTGCGATCTCGAGGGTTATTATTTCTATTATATGCTGAATTACGAAACGGAAAAGGACGTAAATACCGTATACCGCGAGGACGGAAAGCCCGTTAAGGTCCAGTACGGTTACCGCCCTACTGCTCTCCAGCATGAAGAGTTAGTTGCCGTAAACGCGGACAGGGAAGACGTCAACATCGATACCCTTGTAATGGTATCCGAAACATGTGCGCTCGCGAATTACAGGGCTTACCTGAACGCGCATGACGGCTACAAGGCTCAGGATTGGGCGTATGACAATTTGGATCTGATGATTGATTATACGCATATCATCGGCGGCACCAGATTCGCCGAGAATACGGTCACATGGCACTGCAGTTCTACCGCAGGCGAAGTTACCGAGCATTATTATAATTTGGGTGTATATTATGCATGGATGAATTCAAGGGAAAGCCCACGGGGGACAGGAAAGAGAGTACCGCTCCCAAAGGCTGAACCGCTGAGACAGTCTGCCAAGCCGTTTGGAACGGCAGAGGCCATACAAAAAAATAAACAATTACAAGGAGAGCTACAACCATGAAAATGAAAAGAAAAACAACCGCGCTATTGTTGGCACTGATGATGTGTCTTTTACTTTTGTCCGCCTGCGGAGCGAACAACACGCCGGATGCGGAGGAGCCTCAGACCCCTGTGAATACTTCCGCTGAACAGCAGCCGGCAGACGAGAAAGAGGAGCAGCCGTCACAGGAGCCGGAACAGGAAGTACCGGAGGAAGCAGCAGAACCGGAACCGGAAGAAGTCGAAGAACAAAATAATGCGGGAATAGAGTTCCTTGCCCTTTTGCAGGAGGAATATGAGAACGGGTTTTTCCAAGGTGAGGGGCCGAGGCATACCTATTATGCAGTCAACGAGCCTTTTATCTATAACGGAGTTGTTTATTTAGTGATTGGCGGGTTTGATACTTTTTGTTATTATTGGGGTACTTATGACATTGCCTCAAAAACATATAACGAACCTGATATACATACTGAATGGGGATTTTATTCATTGTCTGGCAATATTTATTTTATAGACGATAACTTTTATTATTCACGTTTTATGGACAATGTGTTAGATATGTATGATTGTAATGGTACATGTCTAAATTCGTGGCAATATTATGCAAGGCTCAGACCTTGTGATAAAGGGCTTTTTTGTTGGGGGGATGAGAACCCGGTCTTTTTGTCCTATAACCTTGAAAAAATTGCTGAAATAGCTATCCCACAGCGTGAAATTGAACATGGGCTGAAAGAGGATATGACACCAAAAGGTTATATTAATGCTGATGGGACAATGTACGCAGAATTTGGCGGGGATGATTCTCTGTACCGACTGAATACGGATACTTACGAATGGGAAAATACAGGTAATGCTGTTCCGGCATCCATTAACGGAGTCTCTTTTTTCGGAAAGTATATTTCATGTAATGATGGCATTTATGACATAGTCACGGGCGAGCGGGTTTTTGAATATGGAGAATTGTATCGTGGCGCAACTAAGCTGTGTTACTTTGGGGGCGATAAATACCTTGGATATAACGGCAGCGAATACAGGTGGGTAAACCTTACGGATTTGAGCATGTCAGAGCCTTTGCCGTTCCCGGAAGTAGATTATGTTTCTTTGTCTATTTTGAATGACACCTATTGTGTATATCAAGACGGTTACGGATTGTTTTTGTGGAATTACAATGACGGAACTGAGGAAACGATTGTGATGTTTGACAACTAAGCTGTTTCTGCGCCCATCAGGTTATGCCTGGTGGGCACAATCTATTGATTAGGGCAAACAAAAGCCAATACAAAGAGAATGCGTCAGTTTAATTAATTTCCGAAACACTGATGAATATACCATGAAAAAAGGACATTAGATAGAATGATGTATAGTTATTAATGGGAAGTCTTAACGGCTTCCTATTTTTATGCCCTTTTTTAACAGGAAGGGGGTTTTTACAACAACTGAATAGGGAACCCGTCAACAAAAAATACTCAAAGAAAGGAATTACAACTATGGAAAAAAGCAAGAACATGAACAGCACAAATTTTATTGTGTCGAAAGGAACTATGACGATTGAAACTTTTACAGACATGGTAAAGGATAAACTCTCATCCCATATCAGAGGCTGTACCTTGGAGGTTCAGGAGACCAAAAAGAACAACGGGGTGGTTCTTCATGGAATCCGCATCAGGGAGCCGGAAAGCAATATCGCACCTGTTGTTTACATGGATGACTATTTCAAAGACTATCAGGGCGGCAGGTTTTTAGATGAAATTGTAATGGCGGTTGCTGAGAATTACAAGAAGAACCGTGTGATATCCGATTTTGATACCATGAATATTATGGACTATGAGCGGGTAAAGGAAAGGATCTGCTTTAAAGTAGTTAATACGGACCTCAACAGGGAACTTCTTTGCGATGTGCCGCATGTCCCGTTCTGTGACCTGTCTGTTGTCTTTTATGTACTTCTTGACAGTATTCCGTGGCAGAGTGCTTCCATTATGGTCAAAAATAGCCTCATGGATATTTGGGGAGTGGATACGGACACGATTTTTGAAAAGGCAATGTACAACACACCGAGGCTTCTTCAGGGAAAAGTAACGCCAATGAGGAACATCATTGAAAGCATCCTTGATGATGGGGATGACAGGGTGGATGGCATGCTGCCTGAACTGGAGAAAGGAAGCATGTATGTTGCAACAAACGAGATGAAGTCAAACGGCGCATCGGTATTTCTTTATGATTCCCTGCTTTCCGGATTTGCAGACAGAATTGGAAAGGATTTCTACATCATTCCATCTTCAATCCACGAACTTATTTTTCTCCCGGATGATTTGGATATGGAGCCGGAAGACATACGGGGAATGATATTCGAGGTCAATTCAACATGCGTTGATCCGGAAGAGGTTTTATCCAATAATGTCTACCGTTACCGGCGTGAAACCAGGGGTGTGGAGATTGCATAATCTCCATGCCTGATTTTTTTGCCTTTTTTTCGGGAAGGAGGGGATCATGAGATGGAAAAAAAGGAAATATCTATCGTACATTTGCAGATTGTAAAAGACAGTCAGGTGCCGTATGGGGAAATGAAGATGGACACACCGGAGAAAGCAGCTGGGGCTATAAGGAACTTTTTAGGGGCTGTGGACAGGGAACATGTCATAATCTGCTGTGTGGATAATTGCATGAAGCCCACACATATTCAGATTGCAGGAATCGGGACAATAAATGCCTGTCTGATTTCCGTACCGGAAATATTCAAGATGGCGATCCTGTCAAATGCAGCCGGTCTGCTCCTGTTCCATACACATCCGTCAGGAGAGGTAAAGCCGAGTCAGGAGGATATCGCGATTACGAGGAAAATCAGGGATGCCGGGAAAATGCTGGATATTCCGCTGCAGGATCATATCATACTTGGAGCAGCCGGTGACTATTTCAGCTTTCGGGAAAGCAGCTTTTGGGATGCAGCAGCGTAAATAGATAGATTTTCAGAAAGGATGAATTTTTATGGGTAAGTGTATCTATGACGGGCTTCCGGTTTCCCCGGAAATGCCGGGATGCTGCAGCAGGTGCGGTCTTTATTTAAACACCTGCGCCCCGATTATCCGAAACGGCTTTTTGTCGGGTGCGGAATGCGATACAGATTACTGTGAATACTGTCCCGCATATGGAGAATGCAGCATGTATTTCGCGGTGGAAGGAGATAATGGTTATGCTGCTGCAGCCTATTGAAGATTTAAAAAATAAACAATCATTTTTAAAGGAGGGATATCATGAACACTGAAAACACACAAAGCAATACGGTCATTATTGAAATCGGGCTGGATAAATTAAAGATCCATCCGAAGAACGTGCGCCAAAGCTACGAAGGGATTGAAGAACTGACAGCTTCCATCAAAGAGAACGGTATCTTGCAGAATCTGACTGTCGTGCCGGATTCGGGGGATGAGGGGATGTATTTTGTCGTCATCGGAAACAGGAGGCTCACTGCAGCAAGGGAAGCCGGACTTACCTCAGCCCCATGCCGTATCGCGGATATGGAAGAGGCCGAGCAGGTAATGTCAATGCTTGCAGAAAACATGAACCGCCAAAACCTTAAAATCCATGAGGAAGCGGCAGGAATCCAGATGTGTCTTACCGATTATGGCTTTACGGTAGAGGATGTGGCACAGAAAACGGGTCTTTCGGCAACGACGGTACGCCACAGGGCCAACATTGCAAAGCTTGATAGGAAAGCGCTTCAGGAGAAAGCGGAGGACGGTAATTTTCAGCTTACCATTACTGACCTCGCGAAATTGGAAAAGGTCAGTAATATTGCTGTCAGAAACAAGATTCTCCGTGAAGCAAAGGACTCACGTGATCTGGCATGGAAAGCACAGTCTGCGGCAGATGATGAAAAGCGTAAAAAGGTCACTAAGAAGCTGACTGCCCTTGCGAAAAAAGAAGGAATCAAACCCGCACCGGAGGGAACATCAAATGAATTGTACGGGAACAAGTGGGAGACGGTTGCAGAATATGACCTTACCGGGGATATTCCTGAGAAATTGGTTGACGGCGATTCGGACGGTCTTCTTTATATTATACATTACCGCTCACTCAAGGTCATACGCAAGGCCAAGAAGGTAAAGCGGGAGCTGACAAAGAGAGAGGTGCAGGAAAAGGAGACTGCCAAGAAAAAACGCCAGATTAAGGAAATGTATAAGGAGATGTACGCACAGATGGGCGATTTTGTCCGCAGTGTCATTGACGGTAAGACCGAAGAACTGAAAGACACAGCAGCACTCACTCAGGGTCTATGGGATGTTCTTATCTCCAAGAGCGCATGGATTTCTTATAATTATATGATGTGCGTCCTTCTTGGCAAGGAATCCCACAATGCTTCTGAAGAGGAGCGGACAGTGACACGGGAGAAGATTCGCGGTCTTATGCTCCATCATCAGATGCTTGCGGCCGCATACCATTGCTGTAGTGACATTGAATTTGCAGATTACAAAGGATGCTATGCAGTGAATAGTGCGGAAACGTTGAAAAAGCTGTATTCCTGTCTTGCCCTTTACGGGTTTTCTTTTGCAGAAGAAGAATATAATTCACTCATGGAAGGCAGCCATCCGTTGTATACCGTTAAGGAAGAGACGGAGGAAGAAAAGTCGGAGGATGATATGGCAGATGATGAATCTGCTGCCAAAGAGGAAGAAATTCTGACAATGGCTGAACATTCCACGGAAGAGGAAACTGATTCAGGGATTGAAGGAGTGCAGAAATTCGCAGGTTAGAGCTCAGAATCAGATACTTATTTCCGCAAGCAATGAGCCAAGTGCCGTGCTTGCACGAGCATTTGGCGAATGCCGCGAGGGTCAAATACCCCGCAGCTCTGCTGCACTGCAAGATTAATGCCCCGTCAGCTTGCTGTGGGGTATTTGACTAATACGGCGGGGGTCAGAACGGCTCCTGCTGTTTTGCCTTTATACTCACTTAGAACCAATCGGCAAGCCCCGCAGGTCGCCCCCGAAATTTATGAATTCTATGTGCAAAAAACTATAAATGCGGCTGGAACCCGAAGCCCGTTCGCAATTTCCAGAGCGGGATATTATAGTTTTTGAAAACTATATAGTTTTTAAAAACTATAATTTGCCGTATTTCTAGTTTTATAAAACTATATATCAAAAAGCTCTGCATTTGGACATTTTCGGGATTCTAGTTGTAGAAAACTAGAAAATCCGGGTCATATAGTCATAATTCTAGTTTTCAGCAACTATATAGTTGTCCAAAACTAGAATTTTCTGCTTATCTAGTTTTTAAAAACTAGAAATAATAATCATGCCGAAATTCAGTTTTCTAGTTTTCAAAAACTAGAAATAAAAAGTTGCTACAATTTGCAGCAGTTAATTAGATTTACGCCGATTTTCTATTTTTCAAAAACTATATAGTTTTCAAAAACTAAAAAATATTAAAGTCCGGTTTTCTATTTTTCAAAAACTAGAACATCAAAACCTGCTGCTCTTTCTAGCATATTTTAACAATAAGCTGATCTTTCTAGTTTTTAAAAACTATATTATGACTGTGTCTGAGACAAGTTTTCTATTTTTCAAAAACTATATAGTTTTCAAAAACTAGAAAATATTAAAGTCCGTTTTTCTAGTTTTCAAAAACTAGAATGTTAAAACCTGCCGATCTTTCTAGCATATTTTAACAATCAGCCGATCTCTCTAGTTTTTGGAAACTATATTATGACAGTGTCTGAGGCGGGATTTCTAGTTTTCAAAAACTAGATTTATATGTCTTTCACCCCGCTCCGCCGGCCAATCCAGAGCGGCACCATGACGAATCATCTAAATTCTTGCCACATCCCGTAGCAGAATCAGCTCCAAATGCCGTTCCAGCCGTCAGGGTCACATTCCCATATGCGGCGAAAATCGGCCAATCGTCTGATGACAACGTCTGGAGGGGATTTTCGTGTCACACTGTACTCACGTACGGCATCCCGACTACATCGCGGTCTATGGGAAAAACAGCTTTTTAATTTTTGAGCGAGTGACACGCGATCTTCTCATTTTTTACTTAAAATTGCCTGTTCATTACGTAGCAACATTTGCACGAAAACTTAACTTTTTAAGTTTTTTAAGAAAAATCGGATCCCTTTTCCGCTCCAAAACATGTTTAGTACACGTAGCCACTTTTTTTGTTTGTTAGATTTTCTATTTCTACTCACGTAGAAACAGAAAGGGCATAAGGGGGCGTGACACATTTTCCCCAACGCCGCTGCCGCGGCGTCGTGTCAAATGTGGTCGGCTCCGCCGACCGCCTGGGTACCG
>DLOP01000123.1:0-5896 GCA_002478505.1 Lachnospiraceae bacterium UBA7481 | reverse complement strand
CGATGCGCCGCTCCGCGCCGCCTCGGGTGCCTTGGGACTTGACGGAAAAAGCTATATCATAAAAATGCGGTCTGATTATTTTCTGGCATGTTCGAACAGTAGGCCTTATGTCTTGATATGGAAAAAGACTGAACTATAGAAAATTAACTGTAGAATATGCTGCTATGAATATGGTATAATTTAGAAAAGGATAGCTTAAGGAAATTGATATTATAATTGATACACTGACTGCTTAATATGTGCTGAATCGGGAGAAGAATGTGATACAGAATACCGGCTGGTAGCCAGAACGCTTACGAAGCAGGATACAAACGAATTAAAAGTGCAGGCTGAGAAAGGAGCATGGTTATTTGTATGATAGTAGCAGAGAGGAAGCAGAAGGTTATGATAGATAAGTTCGATAAATTTGGCGAAGAAATGCCGGACGGAAGATTAATGGCACCTTCTGACGGTAAGATATATCGTCTTAGAGAAGCAATCTTGTTATCAAAACAACTTGGAAGACCGTTGACACAGGAAGAAATAAGACAGTTTGAAGTGTAAACTTTGTTGTTTGAAGCCATAACCGACAAACAGCATAATCACAAGAAAGAGAAAGAGGTTACAGGGCATGGATATTATCAAGAAAGAGAATGAGATACTGGAAAAGCTGAAAGAGAGTGGATACAGCATGTTTGGAGGCGACAAGGAGAAAGCGCTTGACTATCTTGAGGAGCAGTTGATGAAGGTGCTGATGTATGACGAAGAAGCGATCCGGGCGCAGATCAGGAACCGGAGCCGTGGAGGCAGCCCCGAGGAGCAGGAATCCTTGAGGCGGGAGGCAGAATATGAGAGAATGGCATCCGGGCTGGATGCCCTGAACAAAATGTGTGCTGATCTGGGGCTGACACCCTTTTCTGATGTTGACACCGGTAACATGCAGGCGGTGGAGGAATTCATCGGGCAGTGCAGGCAGGATATTTACAACAGAGGAATCAGAAAGGAACATGAATAAGTTTGAAGTCCATGAAGAAAGGCGAGGGTGTATCATGGCAGAATTTAAGGAATTGAAGACTGACTTCAAGATTCCACCGATGCTCCAACACGACATAGATGGGCTTAGGTCTGCGGTGGAGAATGACGAGCTGTGCGTGGACTGCTGGCAGGACGAGATAAGGGGCTCCGCTCACGGGTGCACGGATGGTCTTTCGGGACTAACGGAGGAACAGGCCGAGATTATAATCGACTACTACTGCAGAAGGAGATGGTGAGTTATGCAAACAAACATTGATTTTACAAATTGTAAAATAGATACTTCGGCAAATTATGGTGGCTCCGATAAGAAGAGGGGTATCATTTACGATAACAGCAGATATATGCTGAAATTATCCGATGTAATTCCTGACGAAAAAAGGACTGAACTAAACAGTTCTTATTCGAACAGCGCATTTTCGGAATATATCAGCTGTCATATCTTGGAGTCAATGGGATTTGATGTACAGGAAACTTTGCTTGGAACGCTTACAATGCCCAGAAGAAATTTTGCACACGCTGCTAAGGGAGAAAAAACATACCCTGCAGTAGCATGCAAGAATTTTGTGCCAAAAGGCTATGAGCTGGTAGAATTCAAATTTATAGAAGGTGTTGTTCTTGATATCAAACCGCCCAAGATTCCCAGAATTGATGATATCTACCAGGTTTTTGCCCGGAAAAACGAATATTTCTCGGAAGAATTTGGTAAGGAGTCACTTGAGCGGTATTGGGACACCTTTATTGCAGATGCTTTACTGGGCAATTTTGATAGGCATGCAAACAACTGGGGATACTTGGTAAGTAAGGAAACTGGAGAGATATGCCCTGCACCTGTGTATGATTGTGGCTCTTGTCTTTATCCTCAAATCTCGGATGAGGCTATTCCCAAGATATTAAAGTCCCGCGAGGAGATTCAAATGAGGATTGATAAGTTTCCAACGGCGGCTCTTGAACTGGAAGATGGAAAGAAAGCCTCATATAAGCAGTATATCTCGTCTTTTTTAAATTCGGATTGTACGGAAGCGCTGTTTCGAATCGCTCCAAGGATAGACATGGAAAAGATATGCAGGATTGTGGATGATACTCTCGGCATATCAGACATCCGAAAGCAGTTTTATAAGACGATGCTTAATGAGCGGTATCAGCAGATTATTATGGAGCCTTATTTGCAGTATTGTCGTGAACACAGCGGACAGTGCAGGCAGGATATCTACAACGGGGGAATCGGAAAGGCACATGAATAAGTTTGCATTGAAGATATAAAATTTGTCTTGCAAAATGTTATACATATTCAGGTTAGAATTGGATTCATATGCCCGATATTTTTTGAATACAATCGCATGGNNCCATGCGATTGTATTCAAAAAAGTGGAAAGAAAATAAAAGAATAAGAAAAAGCCCTCGATATATTGGCTTTGAAGCAGTATCTATGGAGAGGAAGGTATGCTGATTAGGGCTTGTCTTTTTTGGGCATCTCCGAATAGGGTATTTTTTTCCTTCCGACATAGTTGCTATAATCTTTTAGGCGTTCGATAGATTTTTGATTACTTATAGTAACTTCGGGATTATAATCATTTTCAAGTATTATACTGTTTTTCAAATCAAATGCCAGCAGTTCCCAATTAAATGATTCATAAAAAATTTCATAAATGGCCTCCAGCATCATTTCATGACCTTTTTGGGAAATCTCTTGATCAGTGACATGAGGTAAACCAGCTTCGTCAGCGCTTCTGTCGAAAGAGCCACTTTCTATCATTCTATTATGTTCTGTTATGGTATCTTCCAACTTTTTTGCCAAATAGTATTCATTGGTATGTATTTTATGTCGTTCTATATCTTTTTCTAAACGAATGTGGTCATATTCACCTTCACATTGTTTTTTTATATAGGCAGCCCAACGGTCAAAACAGTTTTTCTCAAAATCATAGATACTGATTTTACGGGAGCCTTTTTGGGGATTGATTATGTCCCATAGTTTTTTCTCGCCAACCTGGGTGCTTTTTAATATCCTTGTAACTTGAACAATGTATTTTCCGTACATTTCTTGAAAATCTGCTGAAAGGTCTGAGGTGTAATTGGGTTTTAAGTTATATTTATCTATATAATATTGGACCAGATTTTTAATGGATAGTTTGTCGTTCATTTGTATTTCCTTCTTAAAATATTTTGTATAAAAAATAGTGTATATTTGTATAAATTTTAATTGATATAATCAATAAAATCAAGTAAATAAAGTAAAAATGTATAAAAAGTCAAAGATATAAATTTTTGAATATGTTTGTATAAAATGCTAAGATGATAATATAAAAAATCGGAAGATGAGATAAAGGAGTATGTGTATTATGCAAGTGAACGAAAACGGGAGCACCGTATTTTATGATGACATGGAAAACTCAAAAACTGAGCGGGTTCCAATTTATCGGAAGATGGCTTTGACAATTCGTGAGGCTGCGGAGTACAGCAACATCGGCATTAATAAGATTGATGCTATGCTCAAACAGCCCGGATGTCCTTTTGTGCTCTATATTGGAACAAGAAAACTAGTTAAAAGGAAAGAATTTGAGAAATATATTAGTGAAAAAGCTGTGATATAGCCGTTGATACCAATTATTTTAAAATACAGTTGAAGAAAAGGAGTCCGACATGATATAATGTTATTCTGTGTTGGACTCTTTTTCTTAACATAAGGATGTCTTGCGGAGCATGACATTCGTTGTTTGTTGAAAGGAGTTCATATATGGGGAAAAATTTAAAAGGCAGAGAATGCGGAAAGGGCATCTGCCAAAGAAAAGACGGAAAATATTCGGCACGTTATATTGCCAGAGATGGCAGCCGTCGTGAAAAACATTTTGACACGTTGCCGGAAGCGAGAAACTGGCTTGCCGATTCACAATATGAGGACAAGCATAACAAGGTAACGGTGACAACTGATACAACAGTAGATAGCTGGTTTGATTATTGGATGGACAACCTTATTTGTGGTCTTGCCCCCAATACCAGACGTAATTACAGGGAGCGATATGTCCAGAATATTCAGCCTGTTATTGGAAGTATGCTGATATCAGATGTGAAGCCGATGCACTGCAAGGTGATTTTGAACCGTATGGAAATAGAATATGCCGGTTCTACCATCAGACAGACTTACATCACAATGGGAACTATGTTCCGGGCGGCTGTAAACAATGATATCATCTCAAAGCATCCAATGGACGGTGTGAGATATACGAAACCTGTCCGGGCTGTAAGTGATATTCATTTTCTTACGGTGGATGAGCAGAACAAGTTCCTTGAAGCCGCTAAACGCTCCCATAATTATCGTCAATATGCGCTGCTGTTGGAAACGGGACTTCGGACATCAGAGATGATCGGGCTTACATGGGATTCCATTGATTGGAAGAAACATACCCTGACTGTCAGTAAAACGTTGGAATACAGGCATCAGACGCATATATGGAGGGCGGGACCACCCAAGACTGCTCATAGTTATCGCACCATCCCATTGACGGATAAGGCATACCAGATTCTGAAAGATTGCTATGAAGAACGTGGTTCCAGAAAGGAAGCGGAAACATTATCAAATGTATTGGAATATATAGATCGGCGTACTGGTGAGACAAAATGCCTTGTTATGAAGGATCTGGTTTTTGTAAATTTCCGAACAGGAGAGCCGGCAAAAAACAGTTCCTATGATACACACTTGTATAAGCTGTGCGATGAGGCGGGAATCGGGAGGTTTTGTATGCACGCGCTTCGGCATACCTATGCTACACGGGCAATCGAAGCCGGAATGCAGCCGAAAGTGCTTCAGCAGCTTCTTGGACATGCAAGCATTAAAACCACTATGGACCGATATGTGCATGTTACCGATGATTCGCTGACACAGGCTGTCCGCCAGTTTGAACAGAACCGTGTCATATGAAATAGTATGTATCATTATATATTTCGATACCAAATTGGTGCGGAATTGGTGCGGTAAAATACTTGACTTTTGAAAAAATGCGTAAAATCAAGCTTTTTAAGGAGGATATAGATAAATATGAAACTAGGAATCGTCGGTCTTCCGAATGTAGGTAAATCAACATTATTTAACTGTCTGACCAAGGCAGGCGCAGAATCAGCGAATTATCCGTTCTGTACCATTGACCCTAATGTGGGCGTTGTTGCAGTGCCGGATGAGCGGCTGAAAAAGCTTGGCGATCTGTATCATTCCAAGAAAGTGACGCCGGCGGTGATTGAATTTGTAGATATTGCAGGATTGGTCAAGGGGGCGTCCAAAGGAGAGGGACTGGGCAATCAGTTTCTGGCGAATATCAGGGAAGTGGATGCGATCGTACATGTGGTCAGATGTTTTGAGGATACGAATATCGTGCATGTGGATGGAAGTATCGATCCCCTTCGTGATATTGAGACGATCAACATGGAGCTGCTCTTCTCCGATCTGGAGATTCTGGAAAGAAGGATTGCAAAGACTTCTAAGGGTGCAAAGAATGACAAAGCGCAGGCAAAGGAACTTGTATTGCTGGAAGCATTGAAAACCCATATGGATGAGGGCAATCTTGCAAAGACATATACACCGCAGGATGAGGATGAGGAAGTCTGGCTGGCTTCGTATAATCTGTTGACGGCAAAGCCTGTAATCTATGCGGCAAATGTGGCGGAGGGCGATCTTGAGAATGATGGCGCATCCAATGCCGGAGTTGCGTCTGTCAGGGAGTATGCTGCCAAGGAAGGCAGCGAGGTATTTGTGATCTGCGCGCAGTTAGAGGAAGAGATTGCAGAGCTGGAAGATGATGAGAAGGCGGATTTTCTGGCGGAAATGGGATTAAAGGAGGCCGGACTGGACAAACTGATTCATGCAAGCTACCTCATCCTCATCCTGCGGTGT
>DLOP01000011.1:292-3414 GCA_002478505.1 Lachnospiraceae bacterium UBA7481 | reverse complement strand
AGCCATGAGATCAGGACGCCGATGAATGCCATCATCGGTATGACGGAGCTGATCTTAAATGATAATATCAACAGCAACGTGGAGGAAAGCGCCAATAATATCAGAAATGCCAGCAATACCCTGCTGTCGATCATCAACGGTATTCTGGATTTTTCAAAAATAGAGACCGGCAACATGGAGATACAGGAAAGAGACTACAGCCTGGGTCTGCTGGTGAAGGATGCCGTCTATATGGCGAATCTAAAACTGGCGGACAAGAATGTAGAGATGATCGTCCATATGAAGGAGACGATCCCTGCCATGTTTCACGGAGATGAGATGCATGTGCACCAGATCTTTACCAATATTCTTTCCAACGCGGCTAAATATACAAAGCGCGGTTATATCCGTATGAATCTGGATTGGGAAAAGCATGGAAAAGATGCCATGATCAGTGTGTCTGTCGAAGATACCGGCTGCGGCATCAAGGAGGAGAGTATCCCGACGCTTTTTGACAGCTTCCAGCGGGCGGATATGATCAAGAACAGGACGATAGAGGGTACAGGCCTCGGACTTGCGATCTGTAAGCGGCTGGTAGAGGCAATGGGCGGAACGATCAGCGTAAAAAGCTCATATGGCGTGGGCAGCGTATTTTCATTTTATTTTTACCAGAAGATTGCAGACGAAACCCCGGTGGGCAATTTTGACGAACTGGAGCTTCCGACGCCCGGCGGAGCAGGAAGGAAGTCGCTGATCGCTCCCCTTGCAAAAATTCTTGTGGTAGATGATAATATTACCAATATTAAAGTGGCGCAGGGGATACTTACGATGTATCAGGTACGCGTCGATACCGCCTTAAGCGGCAGGGAATGTCTGGAGAAGATAGAAAAGCACAATTATCATATGATTCTTATGGATCATATGATGCCCGATATGGACGGTATCGAGACAACAAAGCTGATCAGGCTGCATGACAATCCGGAGATCCGCAACATGGTTATCATTGCCCTGACCGCCAATGCAATCAGCGGTACCAGGGAGATGTTTTTACAGAACGGCTTTCAGGAATATATTTCTAAGCCAATTAATTTAAATAGTATAGAAGCGGTATTGAAGAAATTTCTTCCATCTGATATTATTCATTATGTAGAGAAGGATGATGATCTGGATTATTCGGAGGTAGAGATTGAACTTCCCCATGTGGATGTTGTCAACGGACTGAAAAATTACGGTGACAATAAGACAAGGTATCTCCAGATCTTGAAATTCATTTATGATGACGGCGCCGGACATGTGCAGCGAATCAAGGATTGCCTTATGGTCTGCAATTACAGGGATTATATCTTTGAGGTGCATGCGCTGAAAGGTCTGATGGCGGGGATCGGTGCAATGGATCTGGCGGAATTCGCAAGACTTCAGGAGTATGCTGCAAGAGATGGTAATTTTGAGGTCATCCGGCGCGAGTCCTCCTTTATGGTTGAACAGTATGAGACGATGCTGGAGAATATCAAGAACCTTTTAAATGATAACGGTCTTCTGCGTGAAGAGATCATCCAGATCAGGGATAAGGAACTGACATGGGAGGAGTTCTGCAGTATGCTCCATTCGCTGCAGGGCAGTCTGGATCTTCTGGAACAGGCGGAAGCTGCGCGGAAAGTGGATAACCTGCTGACATATCCGTTGGATGCGGGCATCCGGAGGCAGCTGATTGAGATCAAGCATGCGATAGGGGAGTTTGAATATGATGAGGCGGCTGAGCTGATACGGCAGCTGCTGTAATGTATTAGGAATTGTAAATGCCGGCATTTGTCAGACCTGATATATAAATGGGATACTGTAATTGCCTGAGATATCATAATGTGGAAAGGAGAAATTTGATTAAAATGGACAATGAGACGAAGCGAGTTGTAGGGGAAGGAATTACGGAAAAGGTGGAGATGTACAGGGAAGATATCGAAGCGCTGGCCAAATATCTTCCATGGCTGGAGTCTAAGAATAAAAAGGATCTGTCTTCTACCTATACGCCGCGGGAGGGAGGCGAACATTCCCTGCGTGTGCCGGTTTATGACTCCACATTGTTGGGATTTATAAAGGCTGCCCAGAAGACAAAATTTATAGACCGTAATTATGTTTATGTTTATCACAGAAAAAGGATGAATACGGTAGAGGATGAGCTGAAAATGATCAAGGAGACGCAGATGATGGAGATAGAGAACCTTGGCGCCGTCCTTTCAAAATACGTCATTCTGGGAATGTCCAAATCGGTGATGTGGAATGAGGGTGTCAGCAATGGCGTGTTTTATGCAATTGTTTCAAAGATGAAAGAACTGAAGGATTTTTGGTCAAGACAGGCGAGATAGTGTGAGGAGAACGCCAAAGGCAGGCGTTTTTCAGACGGATTTGAGCCAGAGACCCAAATTGCTTCTGAATATAATATTGAAAAGGAGAATCATTACAAATGGAAAGTGTCAGGCGTGTCTATGTGGAGAAGAAACGGGAATACGCGGTAAAAGCAAGAGAGCTTGAAGAGGAGATCAGAGGATATCTTGGAATCAGCGGTGTCAGGGAGGTAAGGGTGCTGATCCGGTATGATGTGGAAAATATCTCGGAAGAGGTATTTGAAAAGGCATGCAGGACTATTTTTTCAGAGCCGCCTGTGGATATCCTGTATCATGAAACATTAGACATTCCGGCAGACGGAAAGGTATTTGGCGTGGAGTTCCTGCCGGGACAGTATGACCAAAGGGCGGATTCCGCAGTACAGTGTATCCAGTTCCTGAAAGAGGATGAAATGCCGGTCATCAAAACGGCGGTGACATATATTGTGATCGGCAGCATCACCGAGGAGGAGTTTGCGAGGATCAGGCAGCACTGCATCAACCCGGTGGATTCGAGAGAAACGGATATGACAAAACCGGAGACGCTGATCACGCAGTATGATGACCCGGCGGAGGTATTGATCTTCGACGGTTTTATCTCTATGGAGGAAGATGCGCTTAAAAAACTCTATGATTCTCTGGGTCTGGCTATGACCTTTCAGGACTTTTTGCATATACGCAAATATTTTTCCGAAGAGGAAAAACGTGATCCTTCCATGACGGAGATCCGGGTGTTGGATACTTATTGGTCTGACCACTGCCGTC
>DLOP01000011.1:0-172 GCA_002478505.1 Lachnospiraceae bacterium UBA7481 | reverse complement strand
TGATGGATCTGGCGCTGATGGCGATGAAAAAGCTGAAATATGACGGCAAATTAAACGATCTGGAAGAATCCGAGGAGATCAATGCCTGTTCGATCGTTGTGCCGGTAGAGATCGATCCCGGAGACGGTACGCCGTCCTATACGGAGGAGTGGCTGGTCAGCTTTAAGAATGA
>DLOP01000074.1:10126-10274 GCA_002478505.1 Lachnospiraceae bacterium UBA7481 | reverse complement strand
ATATGATGATCCAGAATATTCTCCGTCTTGACCGGGCGGAATGTTCCCAGTCCCACATGCAGCGTCACATACGCAAGACGGACGCCTTTATCTTCTATCTTTTTTAACAATTCACGGGTAAAATGAAGTCCCGCTGTCGGAGCGGCTG
>DLOP01000074.1:9840-9986 GCA_002478505.1 Lachnospiraceae bacterium UBA7481 | reverse complement strand
ACCTCCAGAACCGTTCCCTTTAAAATTCCGCCCCCAAAACTCAGAACCGTACCCGGCTTTGCCTTTTTCCCCGGTCTGACCAGCGTTTCAAAACATCCGTCGGCAAGCCTTTTTAATAACAATACCTCGATCACAGCCCCTGTTTC
>DLOP01000074.1:0-9742 GCA_002478505.1 Lachnospiraceae bacterium UBA7481 | reverse complement strand
GGTCTCCTTATCCAAAACCATAAGCCTTGAAGAAGCACGATCTGCCAGAGGATCCTGAGCGATCAGATCCTCCGGCAGTTCATAATAATAATCCGATTTATGAAATCCTGTTTCCATACCTAAATATTCTTTCTGATGTTTTACGCATTTCTTAGAAACGCGATATACCCCTTTTTGTTTTCGTAGATATCCGCCTTGCTGATGGCTTCATACGGCGCATGCATGTTCATTACGGGTACGCCGCAGTCGATGACGTTCATGCCGTACAGTGCCATGATATAAGCGATGGTGCCGCCTCCGCCAAGATCAACCTTGCCTAGCTCTGACATCTGATACATCGCGCCGGCATCATCCATGATCTTTCTGATCTTGCCGAGATATTCCGCATTGGCATCATTAGAACCCGATTTACCACGGGAACCGGTAAATTTACAAAAGTCAAATCCATACCCCAGCATCGCAACATTTTTCTTGTCAAAGCTGGACTTATAAAGCGGATCAAAGCCGCTTGTTACATCAGAAGACAGCATAAACGAATTGGCAAGCACGCGTCTTAGCGCCAGTTCGCTGTAACATCCCATTGCATTCATCAGTTCCGCAACGCTGTTTTCAAAAAATCTGGATTTCATCCCCGTCGCGCCGACGCTTCCGATCTCTTCTTTATCCGTAAGGATGCAGCAGGTAGTGCGCCTGGCATCATTGACCTCCAGCATTGCCCGGTAGGAAGAAAATGCACATACACGGTCATCATGTCCATAAGAGAGGATCATGCTCCTGTCAAATCCCGCTTCCCTTGCCTTTCCTGCCGGAACGATCTCCAACTCTGCGCTGTGGAAATCCTCCTCATCGATCTGATAATATTCCTTCAGGATGGCAAGCACATTCTTCTTAACCGCTTCCTTCTCCTCCGCTTTCTTCTCTTTGTCCTTCTCCTTATCTTTCGGTTTGCTCTGTTGAGGCAGCGGACTGTTGGCAATGATCACATCAAGCGCCTCGCCTTCCACCACCTTGTTGGCCTTCTTTTCCATCTGCTCTGAGGCAAGGTGGATCAGCAGGTCGGAGATAAAAAATACCGGATCGTCTTCTTCCTCACCCACATTCACGATAACCGTCGTACCGTCCTTTTTGACGACCACGCCATGGATCGCCAGCGGGATTGTCACCCACTGATATTTTTTAATGCCTCCGTAATAATGCGTATCAAAATAAGCAAAACCGCCCTCCTCATACAGGGGATTCGCCTTCACGTCCAGACGCGGTGAATCAATATGTGCGCCCAGAATGTTCATGCCTTCTTCAAGCGGTGCCGTACCGACCTGAAACATCAGCAGCATCTTATTCATTCCGCAGAAATAGACCTTATCGCCTTTGACAAGTTTCTTTTTCTTTTTCATCAGACTGCCAAATTCCTGATAGCCTTCCCGCTCGATCTCATTGATGATATAATCCGTACATTCCCGTTCTGTCTTTCCCTTATTCAGGAAATCCATATACGCCTTTGCGTAAGCATCCACTTTTTTTAATTCCGTCTTGGAATATAATGTCCATGCACTTTTTCTTTCCATTTGAAGCATTGCTCCTTTCTAATAAATTACTTATTAGGCATTTGCGCAACGGAAGCATGTAAAACCATCGTTTCGCAATTACCTAAAATTACTTATGACCGCAGTTCGATCTTCATACTCTCCAACCCATTCAGAATCTTCTTCATAACGGTATTCACGTCTTCTTCATTCAATGTCTTAGTCATATCCCTAAATGACAAAGAATATGCAATCGACTTAAATCCTTCTTTGATCTGATCCCCTTCATAAATATCAAACAGCCGGACGCTCTCCAGGATCTTTCCACCGCGCTGGCGGATCATCTTCTCGATATCCCCCGCAAGCACCTCCTTCGGCACAACCATACTGATATCCCTTGCAACAGCCGGATATTTTGCAATGCCGGTATATTTGCGGTCAAAACTTGTCATAGGTACGATCGACGGCATATCCAGCACCGCGATATACACCTTGGTTTTGATGGAATAACCAGCGCATACCATGGGATGCACCTCACCCAGATAACCAATAACCACATCATCATATATGATATTCGCCTGACGTCCGGGATGTAAAAAGGTCTTTCCGGCATTCGGATCATAGATACAGATCTTCTTCATACCGACTGCCTCTAAGAATTCTTCGACCACTCCCTTCATCGTAAAGAAGTCACCTTCCCCATACATGCCAAGCGTAAACTGCATCCGTTCATCCGGCAGTTCCGTCACAGGCAGACTCTTAGGCAGATAGATATTTCCTAATTCATACAACCTGACATCCTTATTCCGACGGTTATAATTTGTTGAAAGAGAAGTCAGCATGCCATTGATCGGCAGTGTACGCATGATGGAAAAATCCTCCCCAAGCGGATTGGAAATAACCACCGCTTTCCGCAGTTCATCCTCTTCCGGGATCAGCAGCTTATCAAATACCTTCGGACTTTCAAAAGAATAACACATACCCTGAGAAAATCCGCAGTATTCCGCAATATCCCTTGCCTTCTGTTCGATCCTTAATTTATAGGAAAGCTTTCCGGCAGTTGCGGAAGATCTCGGCAGCGATACCGGAATCTTATCATATCCATAGAATCTCGCAACTTCCTCCGCAATATCCGCAAAGCCCTCCAGATCCTGTCTAAAGGATGGGATCGTCAGCATATCGTCATCATCATGTTTGATCTCCAGACGGTCAAAAACAGCCAGCATATCCTCCCTCGGAATCTCAGTGCCTAACAATGCATTGATTTTCTCCGGCTCAAATTTTATCCTGTTTAACTCCTTTAGCGGCTGGCAGACATCGATCATGCCGTCCACCACCTCACCGCAGCCCAGTTCCTCGATCAGCTGGCATGCACGCATGATCGCTGCCTCTGCATTTCTCGGATCCAGTCCCTTTTCAAAGATACCGGAAGCATCCGTTCTTAATCCAATACGCTTTGCGCTCTTTCTGATATTCGCGCCATGGAAGGTTGCTGCCTCGAATACAACAGTCTTAACATCATCTGTGATCTTGGAATTCTCTCCGCCCATGATACCGGCAATACCGATCTCCTTCTCAGCGTCACAGATCATCAATACATCCGAATCCATGGTCCGCATCTGTCCGTCCAGTGTCTGGAACTGATCTCCGTCCTTTGCGCGGCGCACGATGATCTTATGTCCCGCAATCATATCCAAATCAAACGCATGCATCGGCTGGCCATACTCCGCCATGACATAGTTTGTAATATCCACCAGATTGTTGATCGGCCGGATACCGCTTGCCGCAAGGCGTCTCTGCATCCACTTGGGCGACGGCGCGATCTTGATATTCTTACATACCTTGGAACAATATCTGGAGCAGAGATCCGTATCCACTACCTCTACTGAAATATAGTCAGAGATATCGCCCCCTCCGCCTTTTACCTCTACCACGGGTGGGACAAAGGGCTTGCCGAAGGTCGCCGCCGCTTCCCTTGCAATGCCAAGGATACTGTAGCAGTCCACACGGTTAGAAGTGATCTCATATTCAAATACCGTATCATGCAGGCCAAGTACTTCAACAGCGTCATCACCCGGTCTGCAGCTGTCCTTTTCAAAAATATAGATTCCGTATTCCGGTGCTTCCGGATACATATTCCGGTCAGATCCAAGTTCCTCAATGGAACACATCATTCCATAGGAATCAATGCCGCGCAGCTTTCCGCATTTGATCGTGATCCCATCCTCGGGAAGAGGTCCGCCGTCATGACCGCCCGCTACCTTTCCGCCGTCCAATACCACCGGCACCAGATCACCAACGTTGACATTCGGTGCGCCCGTTACGATCTGTAATGTCTCTGTCCCTACATCCACCTGACAGATAATGAGCTTATCCGCATCCGGATGCTTTTCAATGGAATCGATCCTGCCTACGACGATCTTTTCCAGATTCTTGTCCGGCCGCTCATATCCCTCTACTTTTGTTCCGGACAATGTCATTTTATCAAAATACTCCTGATCGGTGCATTCCAGTTCCGGAACATATGCTTTAATCCATGATAATGCTGAATTCATCTATTCTTCCTCCAATTACTTCCCTAAATATTTTTATCATAATCTGCACTTGGACTGTATCAATCTCAGAATACAGTCTTTACGCTCTCAAATATCAGAACTGCTTCAAAAATCTGTAATCATTCTCATATAACAACCGCATATCGTCTATTTCATATTTGAGCAGCGTGATACGCTCAAGTCCGATACCGAATGCAAATCCCGTATATTCTTCCGGATCGATCCCACTCATCTTCAGAACCTTCGGATGCACCATGCCACAGCCAAGTATCTCGATCCAGCCGGCTCCTTTACAGAAACGGCATCCGGTACCGCCGCATTTAAAACAGGAGACGTCCATTTCCGCCGATGGCTCCGTGAACGGGAAATGATGGGGACGGAATTTACATTTCGTATCTTCCCCAAACAACTCCTTCGCGATCTGATCCAGCGTTCCCTTCAAATCAGCAAAGGTGATATTTTTATCAATCACCAGCCCCTCGATCTGATGGAAGGACGGCGAATGGGTGGCATCCACTTCGTCAGACCGAAACACTCTGCCCGGCGCAAGGATCTTGATTGGCAGCTTTCCCTGCTCCATGACGCGCACCTGTACCGGTGAAGTCTGGGTACGCAGAAGGATATCTCCATTTACATAAAAGGTATCCTGTTCGTCCTTTGCCGGATGATCGGCGGGAATATTCAATGCTTCAAAATTATAATAATCTTTCTCAATCTCAGGTCCCTCTACAACCTCATAGCCAAGGCCTACAAAGATACGCTCAACTTCTTCCAATACAATTGCATTGGGATGTCTGTGCCCCATCTTAAGTTTCTTTGCCGGAAGCGTGACGTCAATCACTTCCGTCTTCATGTTTAATTCCATAGCTGCCTGTTCCAATTTTTTCACGGCGGCATCCAGCACGGACTCTATCGCCTCCCTTGTCTCATTGACCATCTGTCCGACCTTTGGACGGTCTTCCGGCGCAACATCCTTCATGCTCTTTAATACGGCAGTCAATTCACCCTTTTTTCCAAGGTAATTTACCCTGACCTCATTCAGCTTTTCCAAAACATCACTTTCGGAAATCTTTTGCAGTGCCTCTGCCTTGATCTTTTCCAGTCTTTCTTTCATTTTTTGTTTATCCTTTCCCTTGATCATTGATAAAATCGAGCAGGGAAATGATCTTCTTCCCTACTCGTGGCGCGGTCCGCATGCTGCGTCAGCAGCAAACTTCCATATGCGGGCCTGCGTATAAAAAAGTCCCAGATACATATTTCTACATATCTGGGACGAAATCACTTCCGCGGTACCACCCACATTCCCGTTGCCGGGCGCTTCTTTCCTGCGTAACGAGCAGCTACGGACCAGCCTAATTATTCAGCCAATCAGCTCCGGTGTGAAATTCACGTAAGAAATTCTCATAAGAAAACTTTCATCTTTTCCAGTGGTTAGAACAGCTTTCAGCCGGTGGCTGTTCCTCTCTGCAACTTAGAAAAATGTTACTTTGCACCATCAATGCCATTATTTTTATAAAACACATTTTATTATAAAATTTATTTTATATAATTACGAAGCATCTGTCAAGCGTCATTTTCCGCTTAAGCTCTATTTTAAACATAAGATCTATTTATTATCATCGATCTTTTTTTCCAGCTTATCCAAAGTCGTTTCAGCAAATTTGCGTCCGCCTACGCCAAATGCTACTGCAAAGGCAATGCAAAGTGCTGCGATCAGAAGGATAAATGTTGTCTCCACGATCACGTTAGCAACATTTAACTGGCTTAAGCAAAGGAATGCTGTCAGCACATAGATAGCGATCTTAGCAACCAGCGCGCTTGCTTTCGCCTCCGGGAACTTCTTAACCAGCGCCGTCTCAGCAGTATTGGCTGCAAATAAACCAATCGCAACAATGATCACTGCACTGATTACTGCAGGCATATAACCGATAATTGACGCGCCGACCTCTGTAAGCACCGGAAGCTGCAGTACATTGATACCCTGCACAATAAAGATGACGATCAGGACATATTTCACAATTGAACTGATCAGCTTGGAAAGCACTACTTTCTTTGGCGCTGTGCCAGTCATCTTCTCGATCAGCTTGTCCGTACCAACACCTGCCAGCAGACTTCCTAAAAGTTTAGCAACCAGATTAGAAATAAATACACCAACTGCAATGATTACGATCGCACCAAGCACATAAGGAATCATATCGAAAATCGATTTCACAATGTTATTGGCCGGTACTGAGATGGCAGAGATGCCAAGGGCATCAAGGGCTGATGTAATCATCACTAAAAGAATAATGCCATATACCACATTGGAAATGATCGTGGAAAGAGCGGAACTCTCTGTTACCAGAATCCCAGCCTTTGCCTGAAGCTGATCTATCTTTGTCGCCCTTAACAGAGCAATCAGCAGATCTCTTACGATCTTAGCAATAAATACGCCCACTGCAATGATGATGCCTGCGCCAACCAACTTCGGGATAAATGCCAGGAAAGAATTTACCATATTCGTGATTGGCTGGGAAACGCTGTTCATACCCAGCTTGTCCAACACACCGGGGAGGAACAAAAGAAATGTCACAAAATAAGCCAATTTTGCAATAAACTCAACTGAACTGCCCGTCGAAGCATCCTTAACGCCAAGCTTCGCCAGTTTTTCTTCCGCTTTCAACGCTTTTAAAAGCTTTACCATCAATGACTTTACAATCGTTGCCGCAATGAATGCCACAACTAACATCAAAACCGCATAGATCCAATTCGGGATCTGCACTACTAGGGAATTAAGAAATCCTTCCATTATGAATTTCCTCCTTTAATAATTTTATGGAAACAGCATAACATTATATTGGATTTTTTTCAATACAATTTTACAAATGTCAACCTACAGTTCCCATACATGTCAACTTGGGGGTTTCTTACTTCTGTGTTTTTTCCAATAATCAATAATAGCGGAAATATCGATTACCAGCATCAGCGTCGTGGAGAATGCGCCGATATACAAAAGCCAGATCATATACTGATAGCCGATCAGCCATGCTGCATCGGCAGACAGGGATATTGCCAGTATGCAGATACAAAGCAAGGTCAGCAGCGTTTTCCCCGGTCCCAGCGGAAATTTCCACCGAAACCCCTTTTTACTAAAATCAGGTTCCGTCTCATTATGTCTTTTATTTTCCAAGCCGCGTTTTTTCATAAATTATTTTTTCTCCGATTTTTTCTTTCCATAAGGAGAATCTGATATTTCTCCTCAAAATGAACATTAATGGATACTCCCATCAGCAGAATATAAAAGCCTATATAAAGCCACATCATGGCCGCGATGATCGTTGTAAGGCTTCCATACATGCCAAAACCATTCATCTTATCAATATAGATGGAAAATCCCCAGGAAAATACCGACCATACCACACTGGAAAAAAATGCCCCCGGAAGCTGCAGTCTGACAGATACCTTTTCATTGGGCAGAATTGCAAATACGATCTGCAAAAATACAGTCATCACCGCCCACGAAAATAAAAACCGAAAATGCATCATAAACTGATAGACGTAACTGTAGGTGGGAAGGATGCGTATCAGCGCTTCATTCAGGTAATTTCCGAACAACATAAACACAAAGGAAAATACTACGCAGATAATAAAGACGATCGTATAGAGAGATGCAACCAGCCGCTGAAAAAACATTCCTCTTGATTCTCTGACATGCCGGATCGCATTGATCCCTGCCTTTAAAGCATAAAACCCTTTTCCTGCCACCCACAGCATCAGAACCGCCGAAACGGAAAGCAGCGTAATTGATTTATCATAGATTTCTTCTATAATGTGTGTGCTGAACGCCTCTAAGGAACGAGGCAGGATGGAATCGATCACGGATAGAAACATCTCCTGCGACCCACTAATAAAGGGCAGGATACTGCAGACCAGGATCAGCATCGGGATCAGGGAAAGAAACGCAAAAAAAGCGGTGCTTGCCGCAAACAGGGACGCTTTGCTTTCCTGCAATGCCTTACTGATCGCAAGTATCACATTGATCAACCAAACACTTATTTTTTTGACCTTTTCAATCACACCAGCCTCCATGTCAGAACAGTTCTACTGCGATAATCCCATCATTCTGCGTTGCGGAATCTCCAATCAGTAAATCATTTCCATGGTAACATTTTCATAATAATATGTCAAAATGTATTGGTAATCCTTTCCCTCCTCTGCAAGGTATCTTGCCCCATACTGCGACATGCCGACGCCATGTCCGAATCCACCTCCTTTCAACACAAAACCGATTAGGTTTCCATCCTGTTTTACGGTCTCTATTTCAAAAAATCCGCTGGGAACAAGCGTAAGTCCTTCTGAAACACTCATATCCTGCTTAATCAGCATATATCCATCCGCCGTCAATATGTTTCGGATATGATATTCCCCTTCTATCATAATGTGATAACTTCCGCTGGTAATATGCAGGCAGTCCGCCACCTCTCCGGCAAGCCGTTCCTTTATCCGGATATCCTGTACCGCACTCATTCCGCTGATGACCGCTTCCATCTTTCCGCGATCCGTAATCTCTGTCCAGCCTTCTTTGGAACTACCCTCCCCGCTGTAGATACTGATATAATTTTTATTCTGAGCCAGCACAGTCAGAAGCCTGCCTTTTAATGCCTCAATATCAAACTGCTTTGCCTGATAACTCCATCGGTACCACGGCGACTCCTGTTCCAAAGTTCCATAATCCTGATACACCAGATAGGAGTAATCACGGCCTTTACTTCCCCGCCAGATATCCGCTGTCGTAGAATGCCCACAGGAACATGCATAATAAAATGCCTCAATGGGTTCTCCCTGATAAGAAAGATATTGTCCTGCTGTCTCATCCACAGCCTGCTTTGCGGCTTCTGAAGTCCCCTGTATATGATAGACCTGAAAAGCAGTGGTATCGTCCACATCCGCGCCATACTGTTCCATCCTTCCCTGCCTGATCTGCAGCATCGCATACGTTCTTGCGCAGACTGCCTGCGCCTTCAATGCCTCCATCGGATAATTTGAGGGCATTTCCGAGGGCAGGACATAATAAAGATAACTTTCCAACGGCAGGGTGTTAATCAGATAATATCCCCCGCTCTCCTGTCCGGTCTGTTGACCGCCCGATGTCCCGTTTCCTGCCTGCGTAATCACCAGAATCCCCTGATAGATTTCTCCCGCACCGCCGTCCATGCTTAGCTCCCATTCCGCATCCGTATCCCAGCCGCTATCCCTCCAAATACCAACAATCAGACCGTCTTCCTCTCCCATAGACTGTCCATTACTTTGCGCATTACCGGCATGATCTTTCCTTTCGCCCTGCCTTGCAAACAGGCTGGCAATATCCGCCTCATTAATTGATGTTCCTGCCTCCCCATAATATACTTCCTGTCCATTCTGAATATAATAATCTTCCTCAAAGGACAACGTAAAATTATGATGCGCATATCCCTGTCCTCCGGTCAGCAGGACACGGATCGCCATAGACACAGATTCCGCTTCATGGTCAGCTGCGCCCGCCTGATCTTCAGGCGCCGTCCCCTGCGGATCGCCGGCGCTATTCTTTTCACCGGATCCTTGGGAATCCCGTCCGGCTGCACCGTCTTCCGTTCCATCTGTCTCATTACCCGGATTTTCTCCCATGGAAAATACAGCCAATGTCCT
>DLOP01000005.1:1558-15587 GCA_002478505.1 Lachnospiraceae bacterium UBA7481 | reverse complement strand
GAGATTATCAGAACCTACAAGGAGCAGGGACGTAAGAATGAAATACAGGAGGCGTTAAAACAGCTTCATTGGCAGGTATATGAGTCAGAGGCAAGCATGCCGGAAGATCTTTGCTATTTATCCGGAAAATATTTTGAAGACTATCTTCACGATGTAGAGATCTGCCAGACATTTGCAAGAAGAAGCAGAGAGAAAATGGCTGAGATTATTTTGGAGAGAACCGGTATGGCCGGAGGGGAAGCTTTCCATACAATTCATAATTATATTGATACAGGTGAAATGATTTTAAGAAAGGGCGCAATAGCAGCCCATAGTGGAGAGAAAGTGCTGATTCCAATCAATATGAGAGATGGAAGCGTACTCGCGGTTGGTAAGGGGAATCCTGAATGGAACTATTCCGCACCTCACGGGGCAGGAAGAATTATGTCCAGAACGAGAGCGAAAGCAATTCTCAGCATGGATGAATACAAAGAAACGATGAAGGGGATCTATACCACTTCTATTAATGAAAATACATTGGATGAGGCTCCGATGGCATACAAAAGTCTGGAGGACATTATTGATGTCATCAGAGAATCTGTAGATATCATCGATGTGATGAAACCTATTTATAACTTTAAAGCTTCTAATTAAGGCGGGAGGTACATTTTCCTTCCGTCTGCAGGAGCGGAAATGGAGGAAGAAATGTTAACGATGCCAACAATTGATATGGAAGCTACCGGAAGGAATATTACAAGACTGAGGGAGGCGGCAGGTCTGACGGTCAGAGATCTGCAGGATATCTTCGGATTTGCAACTCCTCAGGCAATTTACAAGTGGCAGCACGGAACGGCAATGCCGACCATTGATAATCTGGTGGTACTGGCAGCAGTGCTGAAGGTTCCGATGGATGAGATTATTTTGTTATTTTGAGATGAGGATACATGAATTATTATATTGCAGATACACATTTTGGCCATAATAATATTCTCAGATTGTCTAATAGACCGTTTGGTACAATAGAAGAAATGGACAGGACGATCATTGTTAACTGGAATAGCCGGGTTACCGATCGGGATGATGTGTATATTTTAGGTGATTTTTCATACAAAAGTGAAGATCCAATTCAATATTTGAGGAAGTTAAAGGGACAAAAGCATCTGATTATCGGTAACCATGATTCCCGATTGTTAAAGAATCCTGCTTGTAAGGAATATTTTGTAGAGATTGTTGATATGAAAATGGTGAATGATAACGGAACACAGATTGTCTGCTGCCATTATCCTTTGGTTGAGTGGAACGGATATTATCGAAATGTTTTGCATTTCTACGGACATATCCATAACAACTTTGATAACGAGACGAATCAATATATGTCAAAAGTAAAAAAGGCTTACAACGTGGGCGTGGATATCATTGGTTTTATGCCGAGACCTTTGAAAGAGATTTTGGGAGATGGATGAACAGCTTGTCTGCCCCAAATGTAAGCAGGAAACCTTAATCAATGTAACACAGTTTAATATTTCAGATATCAAAGAGCCAGACGCACAGACACAGAGCCGATGAACTTGTGAGAAATCATAGTTTGTTGGCTCTTTGTTTTGAATGCACCAATTTCTTAGAAAAACTTTATGCTGCAATGCAATTCGATTTATGGAAAGAGTTGCATTGCACATTGTTTTAGTGTCTATATCAAAATACATTCAGATTGGAACATAGCATATAATGAAAATGAAACGGAAAATACATAAGTATCGAATAAGAAAATTTATCAAAGTTAATAGCATACTGCACACATCAAAGTGTACCGCAAGTGAGGGGAAAACTTCATTGCGGTACATTTTTGTGTATCCCACACTTTTTTCATCAGCTCTTTTAATTGCTTTGCATCGGCGGCATAGACGTTGCCTGTGGCATTCATGCGCTTTGCTTCAGATTGTTGCCGATTTTGCCAAGCGCAGCATTGTATTCCCGAAGTTCGGAATAGTCAATTTATTTTGAGGAACATACCCATAGAGGGGATATTAATTTTTCTATAATAACCACAGGGAATGAAACAGTGGAAGGAGGTGAAACATGAAGGAAAACGCATTCCGGCGGCGACGTGATATCGAGCGTATGCTGCTGTCGGGGAAAAAGCTGACCACATCGCAAATGATGCAGATGTACGGTGTCGGGAAGAACGCAATACGCAGGGATTTTGACATTATAGGAGAAGAACTTCCCGTAGTCACAAGACAGGGATATGACGGCGGCTATTTCCTTGCGGAAGGTGTGGGGCAACACCAGAACTCACTCACGCAGGAACAGTTGGAATGCTTGGAGAAAGTGGCTGTGACTTGTGGCTCAGAGGACAGAAAGATAGTACTGTCAATCATACATGAATTTGGACCGTACTGCGCAAGTTTTACATAGAAAATGACAGGAGGTGTGGCATGGATACTGCACACCGGAGAATGTTTTTCAAAAATTCCCATAAAAACCATTTCTTAAAACGTATCTTTTATAACTGGGATATTTAAGATTGCAGGAAAGGAAGTCCATCATTATGCTCTTTCCCATTCCCCTGCACTTAAAGAATGGCGGAACCATTGTGTATCAAGCTACCCTCTATAGCGTACATAAGGTTCACAGCATGGAGGTAGTGGACTCCGGGCTGGTTTATCTCGAAGGAAAAATAACAAATCAATAAAAAGGAGAAAAACATGGACAACAATCAGATGGGAATGGAGACTTCCGTTCAGACGGCAACGCCTCCAAAAAAGAATAAAGTTGCAAAGGTTGTATTTATTATTTTGGGAATCGTTCTGGCAGTTCTTCTATTGGGCGTCGGGGGATTCTTTGCATGGGGAGCCAGGGAAACCAAAAACCTTGAAGCCGGTGAAGCTCTCATCATGGCATTTATGAAGGATTATGAACGCCTGAAACTGGAGGATGCTTGTGAGCTTTTTCATCCTGATGTCCGCGAGGAGATGATAGAGAACCAATTGGATATGTATTCCGTATCTGATCTGGAGGAATTGGAAGACTATCTCGACATGTATTTTGGCGGTCTGGAACTGGAATATGAAATCAATAAATCCACAAGACTGTCAAAGGAGGAACTGGAAGATGCTCTTTCGGAGATTTACAGCGCGTACAAGGTTCGGCTGGATATTTCCCAAGCGTATGCTTATCAGGTGACGGAGACCTATTCCGGAAAAAACGGAACATTGAAGGTCGTTGGCCAGTATATTGTGGCAAAAGAAGACGGCGAATGGTATATTATCGCAATATTTAGGAATAAGGTCGTGAAGAACGATGTCACTTTTACATTGACCGAGAATGAGGATGATGTTCTCAATATCTTGGAGGCATATATGGAAGCTCAAGAACGTCTGGATATGGAGTCGGCATATCAGTTCTTTCATCCTGATGTCAAAGACACGATCATGGAACATGTTCTGGACAAAGTTGCCCTGAACAGTCTGGATGAATATACAGAAGCTTTGGTTGAATATTATGGCGGGTATTCACTGGAATATGAAGTCCTTCATTCAAAGTATCTGTCAGACAGCGAAAAGGAAGATTTTATTTCGCAAGCAAAAGAATACTATGGCGAACAGTTTGATTCCGATTTTTCGGATATCTATGTATGTCAAATTAAGGAGACTATTTCCGGAGATAACGGAACAGCAGTATTTATCCAGACACTTGATTTTGGAAAACAGGATGGAAAATGGTATATCCTTAATATTTACACGGATGAACAAGTCTCTTCTGATGTGCACATTCCGGATCAGGGAAGTCCCGTAGGCGGATATGATGCTTCTGAGGGATTTGATTCCGGGGAAGAGGCTTTGGATAAATTTGTGCGGAAGTTTGATCCACCTAATTTAGAAGAATCTTTTAAAGCTGTGCACCCTTTGATACGGGAAGCTTACCTGCAGCGCACTCTGGATTATAGAAATGTAAGCAGTGTAGAAGAATACGATGCTTTGGTGGCCTCCACTTTCGGCGACTTCGAATATACCTATGAAATTACCGAACAATACAAAATATCGGATGACGAGCTGAAAAATCTTCTTGCCTATATTTACAGAACATATGGAGTACAACTTAACCTTTCGGAATGTATTTTATACTCAATTGCGGAAACCTATGAATTAAGCGATGAAACTGTGAATCTGACAGAGGTGATCGCAGTTGGAAAAGACGGCGACAAATGGTTTGTTATTGAGGGACTGACTGAATAAAGGCTGTGGGAGATGGGACAGGACTATTTTTCAGCTGATTGACTTTTCAATAGAGTTTGAGTAATATTTAGTATAGGATAAGAACTCGAATTTTGCGCTTATAAGGGGAGATTATCTATGAACGAAGGTTATATTTTTTTTCAGATGTGGATTAGGATGCTTGTAATTGGAATTTCTCTGTTTGCATTCATATCTACTATTTTGTTCATCTGGGACGGCATACATGCAAAGCGTGAAGGAACAGGCAGAAAGAAATATATTACGGCTATATTTACCATTAGTATGGTGGTCACCGCTTTGTTGGCAGTAATCGGAATACTGGTATTTATCTTTGCCCTGCTTATTGTGTGGACTAAGTAAAATGAGTGATCGTAAATTCATAAGAATATTGATTAATAATATTTTGATAGGAATCATTATTACGGTTGCATAAGCGATCTATATTTGCCATGCCTACCAGAATTCTTTGATCATACAATTTATAGCAAGGGAGCTGTGGCTGAGAAAAAATAATTGTAATTCTTACAACAGTTCTTCTGTTTGTTGCCGTAAATGCTTTCTTGTACATAACGATCACAAGCCGCCTTGCAAATAATTTCAGTGGGACAGGACAGCTTAAAATGGTCGATGTGGCACAATTCCTGCCTTTTGAGGAGGAATCAGCGCTTGCAAGAACCGGCTCCTCTTTGAAATTTGAAAAGGAAGATGATTTACCTGTTTTAGATGGAGCGGCAGCTCTTGTGCCTGTTTACGCATCTGTGATAGAGAATTGCTACCCCGAAGGAACCGTTACCTATGAGGGTGGAGTGTTTTCTGATGATAATTACTACGGTGAAAACTTTGCGCCTGACAGCGTAATGCAGTATCAGAACACGATCAGAGGATTTGATGCGCTTGTTGACGGCTCGGTTGATCTGTTTTTTACTGCGCACCCATCCAAAGAACAAATGTTGTCAGCACAAGAAAAGGGTGTTGAAATCGAAATCGTACCGATAGGGTTAGAAGCATTTGTTTTCTTTGTCAACAAAGATAACCCTGTGGACGGACTTACATCGGAACAGATACGCTCTATCTACAGAGGAGAGATCACAAGCTGGGAAGATATATTTGGCGGAGCAATCGGTTACTCTTTTCGGTACTATCTGTCAGGGATGGTAGCCGATGAAAATGTAAAAATGCTGGCGGTAGATGGAGTATATCCTGATGCAGAGAATATAAGGAACGGTTCCTATCCGATTACCGCAAATTTTTATGTTGTCTATCGTAAAGATAACCATAATCCGAATGTGGACAGACTTGTAGAATGGCTGATTTCAGATGAAGGGCAGACTATGATAGAAGCCTGCGGTTATGTCGGATTGCCTGATGAAGAAACTAAGCCATAGCCTAAATTTTCTTGTAATTTCAAAAATTTTTATGTTTGACAGAACTGCTGTTTACCCTTAAAATGTGATTTGTAAAGAAATGAGTTTTTCGACCGTACAGTTATTGCTCAAGCGGCCTGCTCGTTTCTTTTTTTGTTCTTAAAATATCATACAGACACATTTTCCCATCTTTTGCATGACGCACCAGCATTCTTGCCGTAAAAACATTGTATCTGATCAATTTGCCTGTATCATCATAAACAGGTATTGCAAAACGTGTATCATACCTGTAGAAAAGAGATACAGAGTGAGTAAGAAAATATAATTGAGATAATGGCAATACCATATAAAATTGTCTGGTGACAAAAAAGCTGCCATATGATAATATGGAAACAAAGTGATTTACCGCATTAATCAAAGTGGATAACAGGAATGAAATCAATAGGTTGCTAAAGTGAATGAGTGAGAATGTAAGTTATGAAAAAAGCAGTAGTAATGATAATGGCAGGTATTCTGGCGGTGGCTATGATAGCATGTGGAAAGGATACAGCGACTACAAATCCGCAACAGTCAGACCAGACAGCGGATAGGTCGCCGGAAAGTCTGATTGTAGAACAAAGAGAGGTAGAGGAACAAGATGATATCCCACAGGATGCCACAGTATACTTTACCATGGAAGATGTGAAAGCGTTGGGACTTCCGGAGGACATGCTGGCATACTGGCTGGTTTTGAACAACAAAATGCCTTTTGTCAGTTATGATGTGGGCGGTCAGGAGTTTTACTGGGATGAATATTTTTTTTCTTTCGGCGCACTTGACACTGATTGGAAGGAAATGTATTGGGATGATCCGATGTTATTTAGTATCGTAGATATGAATAATGATTTCAAAAATGAAATTATTATTTCTTATGCTGGTATCGTACGGATGCTCCATTATGAAGATGGTATGGTATATGTTTATCAGTGGTTGGAACGGAGTATGTCTCCCATCTATGTAGATGGTGTTTTTGCATCCTATGGAGGCAGCGGCAGTGGTTATGAATCTTTTGAAAGATTTACGGAATTAAGTAAAGATGGTTGTAACGTTGAAACCATCGCAATGACGCAAAATTTTGATTATTATGAAATTAGAGGGATAAGCGTATCGGAGGAAGAATACGAAGAATTTCGTCATATGATAGTTGACGTTGGAGATGCAGAACGTATTGATTATACGGAAGAACTGTTGGACAAATATCTCTTGGCAGGGCTATCGGAAGAGGAACTGTATATGGTAAAGCATGTTGCGGTAGAACCTATGACTGATGATGTTGCGGAATATCCCATGGAACCGGAGGTAATGCAGGCATATTATGAGGTGCTGACGGGCGAGAGGGAATTTATCAGCATAACAGATAATCAGCAGAAGTTTTATCTGGATCATTATCGACAAATGTTTGGAGAATATAAAGAAAATTATCAGATATTATATTTCAGCATTGTGGATATGGATGGGGATGGAAGTTATGAGGTCGTCCTGACCGGCGTTCCGCGTGTAACGCAGATTCTGCATTATGAGGACGGAAATGTATATAGTTATCAATTTGATTATTATGATGAAATAGGTGCAATGACAAGTCAGGGTATTTTTAATATTGACCATACTTTTGGTGTTATCATCTACCGGTACGGAAGGATCGCTTCTTTTAATGAAGACGGATGCGACATCGAGGACGTAGAGTATGATGGCAAGATCAATGATGACAGGATACGTTACCATTACTTCTCGGAAGATCTGATCGAACAATATTTCAGGTAATCAGCTTAAGCGATCGGCGAACCGTAGTTTTTTGCTATGTTGTGATTTGATACGGAGGCAGAATGTACGGTACACGGAAATGATTGCAATGATTGAAACAACAGAAGAAAATCAAGGAGGTAATACCTATGCAAAGTATGTTTAAATGTCCCTGTTGTAACGGGGAAATGGAGATTATTGCGGACGGTTTGGGGCAATGTATCTATTGCGAGAGTAAGCACCCGCTGCCAAAAAGCTATGAGAACCAGTTGAATCGTGCCAATAAGCTCAGGCAGGAAGAAATGAGGTTTGACGAGGCGCTGGAGCTGTATAAGGAGATCGTCAGCGAAGCTCCGGATGAGCTGGAGGCGCATTGGGGCGCGGTGCTCTGCCGCTTTGGTATCGAATATGTGGAGGATGCGCCTAAAAAGTTCAAACCCACCTGTCACCGGACGATCGAGACATCCATTTTTGAAGATGTGGATTACCGGATGATCATGGAGCGCGCCGGAGAACAGCAGAAGGAACTCTATAGCAGACAGGCGGGACAGATTGATGCTATTCAGAAAAAGATACTGGCGTTTCAGGCTACTGCGGAGCCCTACGACATATTTTTGAGCCTGAAAGTGACGGACGACAGCGGCAACAAGACGGTGGAGCGTGAGATTGCCATGCGTCTGTATGACCAGCTGAGCGATAAGTATCGTGTGTTCTTTTCGGAAGTCAGCTTAAAGAGCGAATATGCGGGAGAGGATTATGAGGCCGTTATTTATTCTGCCCTGCGTTCTTCCAAGGTGATGATCCTGATCGCGGAAAATGTAGGAAATATGAAGGCAAAGTGGGTGCGTAATGAGTGGAGCCGTTACAACCGGATGGGAAAGGAAGATAAGGAGAAAAAGCTTATCTGCCTTGTCAGGAAAGAAATGCTGGACGACGACGGCTTTCCTATTGAATTTGCTGCCAAAGAGCATCTGTTTATCGGTGACATCGGTTATGAAACGGATCTGCTGCATAACCTGGATACCTATTTTAAAAGGATCAGAAAAAAATCTGACAGCGGCGCCGGTGCCGCCAAGGGATTATCCGGAGAAAGAGACATGAAGCTCGTTCTGGCGGAAAATGCATTCCGGCAAAAGGATTACCAACGGGCGAAAGAGGCGGCTCACGAAGCGACGCTACGGGATTCCGAATGTGCAAAAGCTTACTGGTATCGTCTGCTGGCATCCATAGGATATGGTCCGGATAATGTTTTATCTGCAAAAGTTGATTTTTCAAGCTATAAAGATTTTGAAATATGCTGCAGATATGCGGAGGGAAAAGAGCGGGAAGAATATATAAGGATCAGTGAGGAGTGCCTGAAAAATCTGAAACTCCAGGAAAGCTATGATCAGGACTATCAGAAGATTCTATCCGAAATATCCGGGCATGGGAAGGAAATGGATGCTCTTACCAAAAGGATCGTGCGTGGCAACAAGATGAATGAGGATGGGGCGGTAAAACTGGATTTTGATTTCTTCTGGGGACTGGTCGGCATGATAGCGACTGTAGTTTTTTGGGGTTTGGCGATTGTTAGAGGACCATTTGAACTCGAAAATAAGAATTTGTCCTTGTTCATATGTATGGGTTTAATTCTTTTATCCAGTGCGTCTCTAATTGCTGTGATTGAAATTATCCTGCCTTTATGGGCTTGGGACGATGTGATCAAATATTCTTTGATAGTAGCGATTGTTCGGATTGTGATTTATATTAGCTACATATATAATTTTGCCCAGCGTGGTTTAGAAACCCCGCCGCTCGTGCTTGGTCTGGAGGCTTTGATTGCTCTTTTTCTTCTGATCTTTACTATCAGAGGATTTTTCTGGATTTTCTGCGGGCAAAAAGGAAAGAAGCTAAAAACCAAAGGAGTACGGGAATATAATGCCTTAAGAGATAAGCTCCTTCAGGAAAGTCAGGAGCGTCTGCTTGATTTAAATAAACAGTATGGTAAAAGAGCACAGGAGATTGAAGGCAGCGTCAGCTTCTCTTCCGCTCAGGATCTGGAGAATTGGTTTGCTGTCAAGTTTGCTTCCGCTCAGAATATGGAAGATTTGTTTGCTGTCAAAAATAGGTAGGCAGGTTAACGGTATCTCTGGGGCAGTGCTACCGTTATGGTGGCGCCGCCGCCCGGCGTGTCGGAGATGGAGATGGTTCCTTTATGGATATCCGTAATTTCTTTTGCAATACTAAGACCCAGTCCCTGATGCCTGCGTGAGGTATGGGACTTGTCCGAACTGTAGAAACGGTCAAACACTATCTTTTTATTGCTGTCCGGGATCCCGATTCCGGTGTCAGCGACGCTAAGAAGCAGATATCTGCCGTCATAGTCGCAGGAGAGGGTGATGCTTCCCTGTTTGGTATAGCTTAGGGCATTGTCTAACAATATGATCAGCAGCTGCATTATTTTATTACGGTCTAATGAGCAGAGCGGGATACCGTCAGTGATATGTACGTGGAATTTAAGCCCTTTTTCATATACAAGGCGTTCAAAATGGTTATAGCAGTCAATAATGATATCTTCCACATGTTCCTCAGATAATGACAGAGTCAGGACATTCTGATCCGCCTGGGCAAGACAGAGCATGTCTTCCATCAGTGCAGACATCCGCTTGCATTCGTCCCGGGCGATGGACTGGTGATGGTAAAATTCAGATTCGTTGGATCTGGTCATGGCTGATAAGCTGGATAGGATGATGGCAAGGGGAGTTTTTAATTCGTGGGACGCCACGGCAATAAAATCGTTTTGCTTCCGGTAGGATTCCGAGATCGGCTGCAGCAGTTTCCGGATGGACAGTGAAGCGACAGTGCATAAGACAATATCGCCGCAGATTGTAATAAACGCAATCAGGAGGATCGTCTGAAAGATTTCCTGCATATTTTGTGTAATGGGGTACAGGATCGTAACAGTCAGATCGGCGTTATCGTTGTTGATCTGTGCAATACTGGCGTAGAACCAGGTATGGTCCATACTGCGATACCGGAATTCAATATGGCGGATGGCAAAGGAAGACCCGGTTCCTGTGAAAGAAAAATCATATTGTTCCTTGGCAGCAGTCTTTATTTCCTGTGCTGCAGCGAGACAGATGAGGCGGTGGAGCTGGTGGAAAATGTGTCTGCCAGGGAGATTACCATATATACTTTGTATTCGCAGGAATATCTGGAAAATACTATCAGACAATTTGAAAATGAATATCCCGGCATTAAGATCAATCTTGAAATCGGGCGTGAGGAAGGGAGCAATACCACGTTCTTATCCTGTTATCGTGAGGAAAACGGTGAGATCTATGCGATACCGTCGCAGTTTGGAGTTACGATGATATCTGCGCCTTCGGACAGTATGGATTCCCTGAATAGTCTGGAAGGGCTTGCGGAATATATTCAAAACAGTCCCTGCCCGAATCCGGAATATGGCAATGATCTGAATATCTATGATGTTACGGGACTGTTCCAGACGCTGTATCCGGCATATTCCCATAGAATATTTGGCAATGGGGAAAGTTATGACAGACAGGAGCTGGAAAAGTTTGTATCCGGGTTTAAGGAAGTATGGGATGCCCTGATGGAGCATACAACGGATGAACAGATTCAGTTATGGAAAAATCTGGTTGAAGTAACCGGGACATGGCAGTATTATAATGTCGCTGACCGGAGTAATGGACTGGTAGATGTGAATTATTATTATGGTTTGTATGTGGAAAACATGCAGGCAGAGTCCGGACGCAGTATCGGATTGTATAATTTTAATTATTATTCTGATATATTTTATTTGATATACATGACAAGGGAATATGAACATGAAACATATGATGTGCTTGCATATGATGATGTCAAAACATTTACGCCGTTAATGGTCTATTCTATTAATGCTAAAAGTGAAAATATGGATACGGCGGAACAGTTTATAAAGTATATGTTAAGCACGAAGGTTCAGAGCAAGATAGCAATGGGTTATTATATTGGAAATGGGGAGCATCCTTACGGTATGCCGGTAAATTCAAGCTTAACAGAATTTACGATACCGGACAGCGTAAAGAGTATATGCGAGGACGCATTTCTGGACTGCAGCGATATGACCGTTTACTATAGCGGCGATACCCTTGATGCTTATATTGACAGTTATAGCAGCGATTGGGAAGCGAATCATATCGTCTGGGTCAGGCAGTAAGCAGAACAGTTTCTTTTGTGTTTTTATTTCATAAAAAATTGTATCCTAAAGATCGGAATGATATAATAAAACCGTTTGCAGGAGGTTTGCAGATACGAAAATAAGATACGGAGAGGAGCTGTATCAAAGTATGAAAGCAATGGAAACAGAAAAATTTAAAAAATTTGGATCCTCGTTTTGGCTGCTTTTATTAGGAGCGGGATTTGGACTTCCCTTTTTGATTTCCCTGATTAGAGAGCTTATAAGGGGAGATTTCCGGTGGGGTGTTGTTCTGATGTTAAGCATTGTTTATTCCGTTTTAATATGGATTTTTCTGTTGATGGCGCTTGCATGGGGAACCTTAACGCCGTTTCTGACAAAGAGCGCCTATAAGCGTGTGGATTCACTTCCTTACCAGTTTAAAAGTTCTTTTCAGGGCAGAAACGGCAGACTGCTGATTGATGTGGAACATGGAATGATTGGCTTTATTTCGGCGTATAATCCTTTTGAAATCCAGATCTTTAATGCATCCCGTATCGGTAAAGCAGAGACGATTGCATCGACAATGACAGGGGTACGTTTTGTGTTTGAGCTGGATGGTAAAAAAATAACCATGTATACCTTATTAAGCAACAGAGCGGTCAATCTGAAGTCAGGGATTGGCGCTGAGGCAATATCCAAAGCGGATACCTTCGTGCAGCTTTTGATGGCGGCAAAGAGCAGGGCAGAGGGAGGCGTCTAGGGAATGGATCTGACCTATTATCTGCCGGTCATTGTGATATTGATTTTTATAGCAGTGATAGTGGTCGCCGGAATATCGATTGCAAAGGAGCGACAGCGGGAGAAAAGAGGGGAAAGCGCCTGCATCTACTGTAAGGCGGACGCTCCCAGAATTTCACAGCATACATACCTTTTTCTCCTGCCCATCTTTTTTGGGGACACTTATGAAGATGCTCAAAATTATCTTCTTTCCAATATGAAACCCATCAGGGGAACAGAACAGATTCCTACCGGCATGCGTGCCTGTTATGTGGAGGTTTATCTCTGCCCGCGATGTGATAAGAAACATGTAGCGGTTAAGGATTTTTTAAGAGTGCGGGGCGAGAACCATATACAACGGATCTATCGATTCCCTTATGAAGCTTTCCGCCCGTTGTTGGATGGATGGGATATGACGATTAATTGACTATAGAGTTTTGAAATAGGAACCCGTCTCTTATTGTTAGATGGATGGCAGCGAGTAGCTGCCTTTTCTTTTGGGATAATTTACTGCCTTATGATAAAAAATTAATGTTTATCATTAAAAAACTATTGACAAAATCCAATTTGTGGCCTACAATAAATTTAATGATAAACATTAAAAAATTATCGTTTATCAAATGAAATAAAAAGGTGGGGAATGATTATGAAACAGGAAGCTATTTTAAAAATTAACAAAATGGGTAAGATTGCCACGATTATTACAGTCATTGCCAAAATATGTATTATCATGGCGCTGATAGGCATCTTTGCAGCGACTGTGGCGGCAGCGTTTATTCCAAAAGATTTTCTTGCTATAAGTAATGAAAACAGATTTCTAATCGATATCAGTTTTTCTTCTTTTGGTAAAACGCTTACGGATGAAGAGGTCCTACAGGGCAGGCAGGAAGTTGAGAAAATGCTTGAAGAAGAAACTGCTGACAGAGCAACAACATACAGCATAAATGCAATGGATATCAATAATGACGGTATTTATATTGACTTTACTACTGTTGGTGATAATATATATTTTAATTTACATAATCTTGTCTGGGTGCTGTTATTTGTGCTTTTCTATTTAGCTATGACGCTGGTAACATTATTCTTTATCGGATTCCTATTTAAGGCTTTTCAGAACTGCAAATCGCCTTTTGAGCAGAATGTCATCAAAAAAATGAAAAATCTTGCATTTTCCTTGATCCCATGGACGGTTTTATCCTCAGTAAGCGGTACGGTTATCAGAAGTTTTTTTTCAAAAAGTTTTCAAATTAGCTTTGGAATTGATCTGAAAATTGTTATGGTTGTTTTGATCATTCTTGCTCTTGCTTATATTTTCCAATATGGAGCAGTATTGCAACAGGAATCGGATGAAACATTATAAGTTATGGAAAGGCATGGGGGATTAATATGGGAAAAATCGTATTACGATTAGACCGCGTCATGGCGGACCGGAAGATGAGCCTCAACGAACTTTCAGAAAGGGTTGGCGTATCAAACGTCAACCTTTCCAAAATGAAAACCGGAAAGATCAGTGCCATTCGGTTTTCCACCTTAGAGGCCATCTGTGAAGTGCTGGACTGCCAGCCGGGCGATATTCTGGAATATGATAAAAATGCGGGTAAAACTTCTGGATTTATCGGCTGATCCGTGATAAATTATAATATGATAGAAAAAGAATTTTTGTTTCTATTTGTGGACATGCTTAAAAGGATGGCGGGAACAAAAAAGAGTACAGAGCCTCAAATTGCTTTGAT
>DLOP01000005.1:0-1530 GCA_002478505.1 Lachnospiraceae bacterium UBA7481 | reverse complement strand
TCGCAGCAAGCTGCTCTGACATAGAGAGTTAAGAGGAACGTAATCAATGAAACCGGAAAAGAAAAGACCCAGAATCTATGTCTGCCATACTCTGTACCATGTATATGTCTCTCTGCTCAAAGAGATGACGATGTATCAGGAGGATGGCAAAGCGGATATTGCGCTGAGCGATATTTTTATGGATTTTGGGGATCTGGATGGGCGGCTTTCCAAAGCAGATATTTTTGATCAGGTTTACCGTCTGCATGAAGTCAGAGACCGGGATATCCCCGGACTGATGAAGTATAAGGAGAACCACCATAATGTGTTGATCCACCTGATAAACCGGCTGATCTATACAAAAAAATACGGCAAAGCCCAGGATCAGTTTTTTACCATCGACTTTAAACAGTATCAGGACATCTTTGTGTATTGTGATTCGGACGCCATCGGTTATTATCTGAATTATCACCATATCCGCTATCATGCGGTGGAGGATGGACTGGACTGTCTAAAACACTTCGATGCGGCGCATCAGGACAATGAAGGGCATTTTGCGTTAAAAGCATTTTTGGCAAGACATAATCTGATATTTATACAGAATGGGTATAGTAAGTATTGTATTGATATGGAGATCAACGATGATTCGTTTATCAAGTATCGATTTGATAAATATAAGGTAATCCCCCGGAAAAACATGGAGGAATCCCTTGCTTCGGAGCAAAAGAGGATGATGCTTGGAATCTTCCTGCCGGATGCAGATGAGATCGTCCGTAAGCTTGCGGGCTGCAAGGATTGTATCTTGTTTCTGACAGAAGCGTTTCCTGGCGTCACGTCGATCCGGGAGCAGGTGGCGAAGGAGATCATCGGGGAACATTGTAAGGGATATCAGGTAGTGATCAAGCCCCATCCGAGGGATGACGTGGATTATGAGAAACTATTCCCGGAATGTATCGTAATACACGGAAAGTTCCCCATCGAGGTGCTGAATTTTATCGAAGGGATTCATTTTAAAAAGGCGATTTCCATTATTACATCGGTAATGTCCGGTATCCGGTTTGTTGAGGAGAAGATCAATCTGGGACCGCATATCTGGGATAAATATGAGCCGGAGGAAAATCATATCCTGATGAACCAAAAATGGGACGAACTGCATCCGGGCGGGGGAGCCTATATAGAATCTTCCTACAAATAAATATCTCAGGGAAGGTATGTGCAGATATGGAAAGAAGAGAGAACCAACATGCTTAAAATCATAAGAAAAATCAATATATTAATGGATAAGAAACAGAAACTGTCAATGTTTAAGCTGTTTGTCATGATGGTGATCTCCGCAGTGCTGGAGTCGGGGGCTGCCCTGATGGTGATGCAGGTGGTGACGATCATCCTTTCGCCGGATGACCTTGCCCAGGGGAAGACCTATCAGAGCATCTGCAATCTGCTTGGAATTGGAAGCACGAAGACCTTTTCGGCATTGGCGATTCTTTTTCTGGTTCTTTTATATGTGGTAAAGAATCTGTTCCAGTTCTTTCAGCAGAAATATATGTACCA
>DLOP01000018.1:32126-34612 GCA_002478505.1 Lachnospiraceae bacterium UBA7481 | reverse complement strand
TTCCGTTAAAATCCACCACCGCAAAGCCATCTTCGATCGTCTCCAGAATATCGTCTTTAGCCATCTGAATGGAGACAAATAACCGGAAACGGTAGACCACTGCTATGATATATCCCCAGCATACGCCAAAAACAACATTCATCCAGTAAAATCCGGTTTTATTGTCGACCAGGAGAAGCAGATTGCCGGCAGCCGGNNAGATTTGCCGCCAAAAGCCAACCTGCGCCGGGATTCGTATTACGCTGTCTGACATGATAATGACGGAACAGCAGCCCAAAAGTGACAAGGCTGATGACCAGTGAACATGCAATCTCTATGTATTTCAGTACACCGGGAAGGAACGGATACACCGCCCCCGGCAGCGTCCTGCCCATACCTTCCGACATCAATCCAGCCATATTGTCCGGCAGCGTTGTCATCTTAAGGTACCAGCCGGGTAACAGGGCGGCAGAAATAAGGATCACAAACGCAGAGAGCATGCCATACAGGAGCAGTCCGTTATAAACGCCTTTAGGAATCCGGATATTACAGCAGAGCATGGAAAGCAGCGAAAGCAGAACGACAAAAAAAACCGCTCCAATACTTTCGATCTGATACGCCGGCAGCAGAGTTTCCATGGATACGGCAGAGAAGCCAAAGAAGCCGCCCAGCAAAAGCAGGGCAACTGATACGCCAAGAAAATTCAATACTTTCTGAATGTCTGACGTCTTACCGCTATTGATCAGAGCCATCGTGCCGACCAGCAAAATGCTTTCTATTACCAATGCAACTGACAAAAAGATATACACGCCCATCCCCTAGTTGTTTTCATAAGTTATTTAAAAATGCATATTTTGATACATGCTTTTAACTACATATTACATGAAAAAAATGCATGTGTCAAAACATGCATTTTCAAAATAGCAGGGGCGGAAGGAGTCGAACCCTCTTCAGCGGTTTTGGAGACCGGCGTTAAACCGTTTAACTACGCCCCTAAATATACTTACCGTCAACGAATGATATAATATCACGTTTTAAAGTTTCTGGCAAGTATATTTCTAAAGATTTTACAATATCCTGAATTTTAATCTTTTTATATTCTTCCAGATGCTTTTATTTATTTATTACAATTTTCAAATCCACAAATTTTTTAATTTGGATTCTAACTTTTTTGTTTGTATTTTCATGGTATCTATGTTACGATAACTATAATATTATTTAAATACAATATTATTAAAATAATATAATAATTTTTTATGGAGGAAATCAATATGACATTTGACCAGCTTCTCGATTACGCAGCGTCCAACCAATGCTCGGATATCCACATCACTGTCGGCACCCATCTAGCGGTACGACGCTTTGGAACTTTACAGATTATTGAACCGGAACCCACCATGGATGAAGCCAGAGGAATGATTTATGAATTGATGACACCGGAACAGCAGCAGCTTGCAGAAAGCGGAAAAGATCTGGACTTTGCGCGTTATTTTCAGGGCGGCAAGCTCCGTATCCGTATCAATATCTATCATCAGCGAAACAATCTCGCTGCCAGCCTTCGTCTTTTGAATGAGTATATTCCCAGTTTCACTGAATTACAACTTCCGGATGTAGTCGAAAGCTTTTGTAAACTTCCCCGTGGTCTTGTCTTGATCACCGGTCCGACGGGAAGCGGCAAAACAACAACGCTTGCCTCTATGATAGACTATATCAACAAGAGCCGTCCCTGCCATATTATGACGATCGAAGATCCGATCGAGTATATTCATAACCACAAACTTGCAATGATCCATCAGCGTGAGCTTGGCAAAGATGTATCCGACTATGCGACTGCACTCCGTTCTTCCCTCCGTGAGGACCCGGATATCATTCTGGTTGGAGAAATGAGAGATTTTGAGACAATCTCCGCCGCTATCACTGCTGCTGAAACAGGACATCTGGTATTCTCCACACTACATACTACCAGCGCAGCGCAGACCATTGACCGTATCATCGACGGATGTCCGCTGGAAGGCCGTGAGCAGCTGCGTATCCAGCTTGCAACGATTCTTTACGGCGTTGTTTCCCAACAGCTTCTTCCTTTACAGGATGGCAACGGACGTGTCGTAGCTACCGAAACGATGGTTATGAATCCCGCAATTGGCAATCTGATCCGTGAGAATAAGACCAATCAGATTCCGAGTACGATCCAGTCCAATGCGGCGATGGGTATGCATACCTTAAATACCGACTTAAAGAGACTGCTTAGTGCCGGTCAGATCGACCGCCAGACAGCATTCAACTGTTCAAATGACCGTGACAGCTTACAAAGACTGCTCGGTCTGTAGTCACTTATATAAACGGGCATAAAGCATAATAATAGGAATGAAAAACGCTGCTTTTGCGTTTTTCGGTGTGAAACTTAGCACTTCTTCGCGAAATAGCCCTTGCTATGAGCGTTAGAAGTGCTTTTCACACTAACGTCTCCCATTCTTCCAGATAAGTATTAAGGTATGCATACCCATCGC
>DLOP01000018.1:31885-32073 GCA_002478505.1 Lachnospiraceae bacterium UBA7481 | reverse complement strand
CCTTTAGCTGCGCTGCTTTCGTATCGCATTCCTCCATCAACGCTTCCAGCCTGACAATGCGCCGTTCCCGTTTTGCTTTTTCCTTTCCGGGATTCGCCGCGGCTTTCTTTGCCTGCAGCTGTTCATTTTCGCGCTCATGCTGCGCCCTTTCTTTTCTGCCATCGGATGCGCCAATGTCTGCGCCGCCC
>DLOP01000018.1:28592-31778 GCA_002478505.1 Lachnospiraceae bacterium UBA7481 | reverse complement strand
TAAGGGAAATACTCCACGCCGTCCGGCCGGAAGATCAGCAGGCTGTCCGCAATCTGTTTAACAAAATATCTGTCATGAGATACAAACAAGATCGTCCCTGTATAATTCCGCAGCATATCCTCCAATGCTTCTTTGCCTACAATATCCATATGGTTGGTGGGTTCATCCAAAACCAGCGTATTAGGACCGGTCTGAAATATGCCTGCCAGCGCAAGGCGCACCTTTTCGCCCCCGGAAAGCATGGATACCTTTTTAAAGACCTCATCCCCGGTAAAAAGAAAACCGCCTAAGATATTTCTCACTTCCGTCTGCGTCAATGTCGGAAACCGATCCCAAAGCTCATCTAATACAGTCTTCTCACTGGAATACTGNNTCAAAATAGCCGATCTCCACATGATAACCCCATTGATATTTTCCGGAATGTTTCGGTATATGACCGGTCAATGTCTTCAACAGAGTTGATTTCCCCAGACCGTTCCCGCCGATGATCCCAAGTTTCTGCCCTTTCTTTACAGTAAACGCTGCCTTTGTAAGCTCCCTGTCATACCCTATCCCCAGCCGATCTACGGAAAGGACGTCGTTGCCGCTCTCAACCGCCAGACGGATTCCCGTATGAAACGCCCTGTCGTCAAATGCTTCCGGCTTTTCGATCAGATCCATATGCTCAATCTGTTTTAACTTGGAACGCGTCATAGATACCTTGGACGGTTTNNNATCTGATTTAACCGTTCAATCTCCTTCTGCTGCGCAAGATACTCCTTTTCCTGCTTTGCATGCTCTGCCTTTTTTCGTTTCGTAAACTCTGTGTAATTCCCCGGGTAACGCTTCATCTTCTGATGTTCGATCTCATAGACCACATCTGCGGTATGATCAAGAAACATACGGTCATGGGAAACGATAACCACCGCCCTGGGGTACTCCTTTAAATAACCTTCCAGCCACGCTATGGTAGACATATCCAGATGATTCGTCGGCTCATCCAGAAGCAGGATATCCGGCTTAGACAGCAGCAGCTTGATAAACGCGATCTTCGTCCGCTGTCCGCCGGAAAATTCAGACAGTCGTTTCTCCTCATCCTCCTTCGTAAATCCGAAGCGGTCCATCACCATCTGATAATCCTTCTCATAGCGATAGCCGCCCAGATACGTAAAACGCTGTTCCAGAGCGGCGTATTCCTCTACCAGTTTTTAGATGTGGTCTATGAGATCGAGCATCAGAAGATGAAGCGTCAGATAGGACATCATTGCCGCTCTCAAACGCCGGCCGGATCCTTGCATGAAATGCCTTGTCGTCAAATGCCTCCGGCTTTTCAATCAGATCCATATGCTTNNGAGTTTTCAGCAGGATCTTCTTCTATCTTCTGCAAAAGCTCCTGCATCTTTTTTTCCATAACAAGGATCGGTTCAAATACTTTCCTAATCTCCGCCGACAGGCATATCGCGTCATCCTCAAAAGTCATCTGCTGCAGCCAGCCGATCTGCGGTTTCCCCGCCATTGCGATAAAAGAATCCTTATCGCTGTCCTGCCTGACAAGGGATATTTCTCCCATGATCAGCTTAAGAAGCGTTGTCTTGCCACATCCGTTTCTTCCCACAACGGCAATCTTTTCCGTATTGCGGATCTCAAAATCAATCTCTTTTAATACGATTTTGTCAGCATAAGCTACCGTTCCCCGATTGATCTGATATAACATTTATAACATTCCTTTGCATCTTTCTGATATCACATCGATCTGAAGATCTCTGCATCAATACTTTCATTGTCATCCTGATACTTAAAACCGATCGCCGGCGGGGTGATATTCAATCCGAGCATGATCGCAGCCGCACGCACCTTTTCATTGACCCCAAGTAAAATTGCGCCCATATAGCGGTTTTTGATCAATTCATCCAGTTTTTCAACAGCAGGTTCCGCTATTACGGCAGTCATCGTATCTACCTCAAACTGAATATTCTCGCTCTCATCCACCGCTTCAAATTTGACCATTGCCAATGCAGCAGACGGCATGGATGGGTTTAATTTCACCGCCGTCAAAGTTTTCATCTGAATCTTCAGAGACTCTCCCGGCTTTATTTTCATGGCATTGTCAAATTTAAGCGACTTGATCTCCACCGGATGAATACTTACCTTCACTTCTTTCATAATTTTCTACCTCTTTTCTTAATATTGCATAAAAATACGGGCAAGCGGTGAATCCTCATCAATGATCAGGACATCATCGTCCGTCATGGAAACCTTTGCCGCGTCCAGCGCGCGGATGAAAGCGTAAAATGCCTGCTTCTCCGGCGTGTCATATGCCTCTGCCAGAATCCGCATATATTCCGCTTCTCCCTCCGCCACGATAACCGCCGCATCAGCCTCTGCATCCGAAATACCTATTCGGACCGTCCTGTCCGTATTGTTAATGATGATCTGCGCCTGCGATTCACCCTGTGCGGTATATTCTGCAGCGATCGTTTCACGCTCCGAGATCATCCGTTCGTAAACAGCCGCCTTGTTGTCATCCGGCAGATCCAGACGTTTTGTTTCTACCGCAATTACTTCAATGCCATACTGGCTAAGGTTGTCTCCGATGGCAGCCATGATCATCCCCGCCAGTTTACCATCCCTGCCGCTGATCACATCCTCCTGCGTCGTCGAAGAGATCACATTTTTCGTCGCATTATATACAGTCGTATTGATCCTGTACTCCGCATTGGCAATCGATGAATTTAATGTCTGTGCAAACTTCAGCGCATCCGTGATCTGCCAAAGCACAAATTCGTCCACGATCATTGTCTTTTTATCCGATGTAATAACGTCCGACTCCGGGATATCATATAATATGATTTCCTTCGGAAGCACTGTCACCGTATCAACAAAGGGTACCTTAAAATAGATCCCCGCCTCCTGCACGATACGGTTGATCCTTCCAAAACGAAGGATCAGATGATACTCATTCTGTTTTGCAACGCGTATACTGTTCATACCCACAACCACGATCGCAAATGCCGCAATCAAGAGGGCAATATTTGTTTTTAATTTATTCTGCATCTGTTTTATCCCCATTAGTATTGTTATTTTCTGCATTAACATTGCCTGTACCGGCATTATTGCCGTAAACGGTCGTACTGGAAAAGCTATCCAGCGGATAGATCGTCTGCACCTGCCCATCGGCGCTGTTGATCACGATCTTCATCTCCGGCA
>DLOP01000018.1:1147-28553 GCA_002478505.1 Lachnospiraceae bacterium UBA7481 | reverse complement strand
TCATATTCTTCATACATGGCGTTGAACATGGCAACTTCTTCATTACCCGCGTTGATACGCTCTGCCTTCGCAGCCTCCGCCTCCTGCAGGATCCTGTCGATCTCAGCCTCGGCTAACGGGATCTGTTCATTCTCATATTTGACCGCATTGTTAATGGAGGTTTCCATCCCCTGCTTGGCTGTTTCCACCATCTTAAAAGCAACCATAACTTCATCAGTCGGCGGCTCTGCATCCTGTATGGTGATATTGACCAGCTGTATGCCGATGTCCATCTCTTCCAGCTCTTCAATGATCCTTTCCTTGATCGCCGCCTGGATCTCCGTCTTTCCGGTTGTCAGCACAGCATCCACTCCGTAAGTGCCTATCGTATCCCTGATCCAGCTCTGGCTGATATTTTTCAGGATTTCCGTAGGATCCATGGAAGCATACAGGTATTTCACCGGATCTACCGCACGGTATTCAATATAAAAATCGATATTCACAAAGTTATAGTCGCTGGTGATCATCAGGGATTCCTCATCCACTGCTACCGTTCCGGTATCAGTGGCACGATACCCCATCTGCAGACCGTTGATCGTTGTACCTACCTTCGTTACCTCCTGCACAAAAGGTATCTTAAAATGAAGTCCCGTCTCCATCACCGCTTCCGGGACGCCGAATGTTGTAACAACCGCCGCCTCCTGCTCGGCAATCGTATAAAAGCTGCTTCCGCCGACAATCAGGACCATGATAACCGATAATACAGTAGTAGCTATCAACTGGGTCTTTTCCTTCATCCTCAGATCATTGCCTCTTCCCATCTGTTCATCCTTTTTCATGGATTCGCCTAAGACCAGACGTATGCCAATCAATACAACAAGGCAGATTATAAATATAGTAAACATATCTTTCTCCTAACTTATGTATAATGTCCGTCAGACAGCATGCCTGCTATCCATTGCTCCGATGCATCGAAAATTTCAGATCGCCCTGTGCCGCAATGCTTCCCTCTATCGTCCTCGCATCAACCTTCGCCAGTTCCTTACTGCAGTCCGCCTTACTCTGCGCCAGAGGTTTCACGCTTCCCGGTCCATTGACACAGCCCCCCGTACAGATCATACCCTCAATAAAATTCTCCGGCAGTCTGTCCGCCTTCAGCAGCAGCAGCGCCTTTTTACACTCTGCAGCGCCGTTACAGGTCAGCACCTTATAATCATCATGATCCCCCAGCTCCGACATTGCCTCTAAAACAGCTTTTGTCACACCGCCGGATTTTGAAAAGTTCTTTCCGTAAATACTTCCCTGCTGCGCCTTAACCTCTTGAGGACTTAACACAATCTCCTTTGCCTGAAACATCGCCTGAAGTTCCTCAAAAGTAAGCACGAGATCCGCATTTTCTCCATGAAGATGCTGGTACTGTCCGGCTTCACTCTTTTTGGCAATACACGGTCCGATGAAAATGCAGACTGCTTCGGGATCCATAGCGCGTATCAGACGTGATGTGGCCGCCATGGGAGATACCGTAGTGGAAATGTTCTTTGCCAGATCCGGAAAATGTCTGTTGATCATATGTACAAACGCCGGACAGCAGGAAGTTGTCATCTTCCTTCCCTCGATATATGCCTCGTTCCACTCCTGGGCTTCCGACATCGACACATAGTCTGCGCCTAAGGCAACTTCAACCATATCCTTAAATCCCAATTCTTTTAATCCACTCCGTAAAGATTCCATCGTAATACCGGTTCCAAACTGTCCTTCGCCTGCCGGCGCAATCATTGCATAAACCGGTTTATCAGAAAGAATGTAATCGATGACCTCAGTCATCCTGGAACTGTCAGAGATTGCGCCAAATGGGCAGCCCATGATGCATGCACCGCAGCGGATGCATTTTTCATCATCGATCCGTACATGCATATTCTCATCCATGCCGATAGCATCCACCGGGCACGCCTTTTTACAAGGACGCAACAGATCCGCTATGGCATTGTACGGGCAGGCGTCGTGACACCTTCCGCACTCCCGGCATTTCTGAGGATCTATGTACGCTTTATCCTTAAACATGCTGATGGCGCCAAAATTACAGGAGGACTGACACTTCTTGACCATACATTTCTGGCAGTTATCCGTCACCACGTATCTGGTGATGGGACACCCCTCACATGCTGCCGGAAGGATCTGCACTGTATTGTGGCAAGGCTCAGCAGTGATTGGATCCCTATTCTTCGCAAGGCTGATACGCTCCCTTACTACTTCACGTTCCTTATAGATGCAGCATCGGAAGCTTGGATTAGGTCCGGGGATGATCTCATATGGAATCCGATCCTCAGCCTTATCCAGCTCTCCTTCAAAAGCCGCTTTGGCAACCCTATATAATACTTCATGCTTTACATCCACCAGTGTAGCATTTTCATGCAGCATAATATTCACCATGCCTTTCTGATTGTATGACAGGCTCAGCGGTGCAGAATCCCCAGCTTCTTCGCGCGCCGTCCGTTGCCGTTTCGTATATTATATCAAATATTATGCCGTTCCACAACCTATTCCTGATTTTGCCTATAGTCAAATCATTCCCTGCCCTGCGCGCAAAAATCATTCGTTCTTATCCATTCTTCATATTCCTCTGCATCCGCCGTCCGGCGGATCCGGATGGGCTTCACAGGCAGGGAAATCCTTCATGATCTCCGTAAATACAAAGCTTTTGAACTGATACGTATCCTCTGTCTCAAAATACAGCCGTCCTTCTCCGGTAAGTCTTTCGGGCAGCCGATAACTTTCCGGCTGGAACACCATCCACTCCGGCTTCTTATGATATCTGCCATCCACAAGCAGACGGCTTCCCTCCTTTCCCGGATAACCGTCCCAGATCCGCAGCGACACCGGATGATCGGTATTCGCAAACAGATAGACTGTCACTTCCTCTGTGCCGCAGCTGCCAAAATCCACCCGTTCAAATCCAAAGACTGCATGTCTTCCTTCTTCCGGTTCGCCCAGACAGTTAATACCATGTTCGATCCCTTCCGCTGTCTGCGGATTCCGGACTGTAGACAACCCAGCCAAAACCTCCTGATAAGGATCAATAGCGGCTTCGCCGAATCCTGATGCTTCCATTTCCAGATGAGACATCACATCCGCCGAACGCTTCCCGTTTCTCGCCGTCACACGCAGCCGGAATGTTCCGTCATGATGGGCAGATACGAGCAAGCCTTCCGCCGTCCTCCTGATCTCCACAAAGGGGAGCTGTATCCCTACGTCATTGACTGCTTTCCACTCCAGCAGATTATATACATCCGTCTGCTCCGATGCACTGCCGGCATTTTCACATGTATATTGGTCATTCAGTAATTCCGGGAACAGCTTCACACTGACAGTTACCTGCGGATGCTCCGGCGTCAGATGGGTGCTTTCCGGCGCTGTTAATTCGATCTTGCGTATGGGGAGCTCGTTTTGGTTTTGGTTTACATAACTTAAACTTTTTTCCTCCGAACCCAATAATAACTCGCAGCCTTCCAGACCATAGGAAGATATTTTCACACTGCATTCTTCCACGGAAGTCCGTTCTACCACCGCCAGAAGCTTTCCGGAAAATAACCTTCTGTCCTGCCTTTGGTAATTCTCAAAATCCGTGCTGTCGCCGTTGTCCAATCCCAGCAGCCTGCCGCCTCCCGCTGCCTGCACAAAGATCCGGTTGTTGGCATTTTCCACCGGATAGCCCTCCGCATCCCGCACACTGATCATGATAAACTGAAGCCTGCCGGCATCCTCTACTTCCGCATGGATCTTGACCGCATCCCCAAAAGAATGCCTTACCTCCCTGGCAATGACATGACCCTCCTCATCATAAGCCACCGCCTCAATGCTGCCCGGCTCATAAGCTGTCTGATAACAGGGCACCAGCTCTCTGCCATGCTGATGGTCGATCTCCCTTCTCCCCATGCTCTTTCCATTGACAAAAAGTTCTACACAGGGGGCATTGGAGCACACCTGAATATCAATCAACTGCCCCGGATTAAAATCCCAATAGGGAAATACATGCACCATCGGCGCAGTCTTATAATCAGTCCACTCCGCCTGAAAGATATAATAGGAATCCTTCGGGAATCCCGCCGTATCCAGCTGCCCAAAATAACTGTTCTTGGTCTGGTACGGTGTGGGCTCCCCGATATAGTCAAAGCCCGTCCACAGAAACTGTCCCAGAGAATACGGGGCGTCACGGTCATCTATGATACAGCTTTCATAACTGACAGCTCCCCATCCTGTAATGGTGTTGCCAAGTGCAGAACACTGTTCATCCTCCTCTGTCAGGACATAACACGACTTTGGGAAATGATAGATCCCGCGGCTTGCCAGCACTGACGCCGTCTCGCTGCCATAGATGACCCAATCGGGATGTTCTTTATGGTGCTTTGCATAAAGATATTCCGAATAATTATATCCTGCCAGCTCCAAACGCTCTGTACAGGCGATGGCAAGATCCCATTTCATATAATTGGATGCGATCGTCACCGGCGCATGATTTTTCGGATCATGCCTTTTCACCTCTTTCAGCAGCCAGGCAGTGATCTCCTGTGCGTGGGCGCTTTCTATCGTATCAGAGATCTCATTTCCGATACTCCACATGATCACGCTGGGATGGTTCCGATCCCGCCGGATCCAGCTCGCTACATCCTTCGCATACCATTCTTTAAAAAATCTTCCGTAATCATAAGGGGTCTTGGATTTTTCCCACATATCAAACGCTTCGGCATCGATCAAAAATCCCATCTCGTCTGCCAGCTCCATCACTTCCGGAGCAGGCATGTTGTGGGAAGTCCTGACTGCATTGACCCCCATGGCGCGCAGTTTCTGAAATTTCCGCCGCATGGCATCCTTATGAAATGCCGCGCCAAGACAACCCAGATCATGGTGTTCACACACACCCTTGATCTTCTCATGCCGTCCGTTAATGTAAAACCCTTTGTCAGGAATAAACTCTATGGTACGGAAGCCGAAGCTCTGTTCCTCCGTTTCCAGCAGCGTATCCCCGCGATACAGCTCTGTCACCAGCCGGTAGAGTCTGCCCTGTCCGATATCCCATAATGCCGGATCCCTGACTTCTACCGCCTGGGATACCGCATACTTGTCTGCGGAAACTCCCTCTCCCTCCGGGAAGCGCCCGGAATCCTCTGACATCTCTCCGCCTCCGCATGCAGCTCTATCTCCCACGACCGCCGCGTCCTGCGCCACTATCACCCCGTCAGGCGACAGTATCGACTGCTTCAGGATATATTTCCGATCTATATCTTCTTGTTCCTGATCTATCTTTTCCTTTGCTCCAAGGCTTAATTCTGTATCAATCTCCACCTTCCAAAGCTCATCCTGTATCTTTCTGGGCGTAATATAGATCCCGTCCGAAACAATATGATCCCGGCAGCGTTCCTTCCACCAGACATTCCGATAGATCCCGGCTCCGGAATACCATCTGGTATTCAGATACTGGTTCACCGCCCGGACAACGATCCGGTTCTCCCCTTCCACAAGATACGGCGTCAGATCCGCCTCGAAGGTGGAATACCCATATTTCCACTCCATGACCGGCTTTCCATTAACATAGACAGCGCTGTCCATATAAACTCCGTCAAAACGGACCAGATATTCCCTATCCGCCTCCGGATGTACCGTAAATGTTTTCCGATACCAGCCGATACTGTCCCTGTACAGGTTCATCGCATCTTCAATTAGCCAGTCATGCGGAAGCGTAATCCTGCGAAACCCCTCCTGCGGCATCTCCTGATCGTCAGGCATAACGGATATTTCAATCCCCTCAGCAATAGGAATCTCCAAAAATTCCCAATGGTCATTCCATAAAATCTTCTCTGCCATGTGCGTATTCCCCCTTCAAAATATCAACTGATCTTTTTGCTTGAATTATATCATTGTCCATCTTAAGATACAACTTGGGCCTGCGCATAAAAAACAGCTTCGGAATCTGCATTCCAAAGCTGTCCCAAACATTGCGCCCGCAATTTTACTTGCCTTTTTTCTTCTTTCCCTGAGCTTCCTGTTTTTTCTTTTTTTCAATGATCTCCTTCAAATGAAGCGCCTTCTCTATGCTGCCGTCCACCTTCAGCTGACCTAAGGTAAACGCCATCACCGGATCCAGCTTACCGGCAGCAAGCTTATTCAAAGTCTCAGGCTTGCAGGTAAACGCCGCATCCCTGTCATAATACTCATAAGGCTCGATAAAAAGCTTCCCCTCTTTTACTTCCACATAAAAGCTTCCGCCCGCTTCCTTATCCTCAATGTTGAACTGATATGCCAGATGCTCTGAAATATCGCTTACATCCGTCCCATCAAACTTTTGTTTAAATTCATTAAAGAACTCTTCGTATGTCATATTTTCCCTCCTTTTTTCGACCATCAGTCAACGCCAAAATAATACAATTTTTTATCATTTTCGACCAGCGGTCATATCTAAGGACATTATAAAATCTTTTTGGGTATTGGTCAATGATAAATTTCAATCCTCCTTCAAGGCATTGCAAACAGCCCTAAACATAAACTCAAACTCCACATCATTAGGGATAAACTTCTTTGCAAAAGATTTCTTCAAAACGCTTTATTATGATTTCATACCTAATTGAACTATGATACTTTATCAAGCATATCATGAATATATGTCCGCAAACCTTCCTCTGTATCAATATTATACTTCCGATTCACCAACATGTAATATTTCATGATGCGTTCTTTAGGCAGAAGTTCACTCGAAGGGATACTGTCTCCATATCCTTTTCTGCTTTCTTTCCACGGATCCTCATTATGGGTAATCCGTTCCAGCACCTTCCCGCCATACATACCAAATGTATTCACAACAAGATCAATAACCTTCTTCTCCTCGTCTGTCAGTGCATCAATCGTTCCTTCCAATAACGCAAAGCGTGCGTCATCAATCGGATTATATTTAAAATCCCGAAACAAATCGTATACTTCCGGATAAACAGGTCCATGAATCCATGCCCTGCAGTCCTCAACAAAGATTGGTCTTCCATACAACGCAGAATAAATGCCCTGGACAAAGTACAGCAATTTCTGCAGCATAAGCGGCGTCACCTCCTCCAATCTTTCAAAGACATAGGCAATCACCCTAAGCATCTTCTCCGATACAGAGAAGAGACTCTCCAAGCTATCAGCTGCCGCCATTGCTTTCTTATATGCTGCATCTGTGATCTTCCCCCGATTCTCTGTAAGCTTTCGCTTCATATATGCCGGAGACGCCAAAGCGGATCGAACAATATCCGAATACTCTTTAGATGGCACCTGCCCCTCCAAATATCTCGGTATAGTCACCTCTCCAAATCCAAGAGCCAGAGACAATGGAGCTTTTCCAATCTTATAGATTTTCATAATCTTCTCAATATCTTCAATAGATACAAGCCCCTCAATGGCTCTATACTGCTCATCAATCTCCTGGATATTCTTATCAATCAGCCCGGGAATACTCATTTCCTTTCCACATTCTGCGCACACCGCTACCGTAATACCAAAAGTATAATCTTTATCCCTTATAGTTTTTACAATGTCTCTTTTCTGCAAAAGATATTCTGTTTCCTTCCTGCATTCTATGCAAAAGTCCCTTCTTCCCTTTTCTGCCATAATGCCACCTCCGTTTTGTCTCCAGATTATTTGAAATAGTATGTAAGCGGATGTTTCTGTTCGTGAAATGAAATCACAATCACAAAACAGTTTTCCAACTTGTTGAATTTGATATACAGGGAAACTGTTTTTTCTTCCGTCCCATTCCTCTCCAAAAGGGTTACATCCTTGCCAAATACATACAGTCTTTCGTACTCATAACCTTTATGTTCATTCTGTAGGATTTCTGAAAAATCCATTACAGTAAGGCTCAATATAATTTCCTTTGCTTTTGTCTCATCAATAACATAATCAAGAAAAAGGTTGATGTTATCCTGCCTTCTTGCATTTCGGTCAAGTCTGTATCTGTCATTTTCAATAGATTCTTTTACCTCGGAAAGATACTGTTCTATGTCTTTTTTCTTTATGTTCAATATCATATCCCCCTAAAAATTATATTATATGATATGATTTTTTATTTTTTCTATCATTATTATAACCCAATGATAGAATTACGTCAATATCATATCATCTATGGCTGTCCTGATTATGACCGGTTTGAAATCTATAATTGGGAACATTACAACCGGGAAACGGCATAAAATTGCTGTTTTCTTATGGTGTATTTTTATTTGTGAAATTTCTTGACACCGCCTCTTCCTTGCCTTCCACAACAACCTGGTACTATCCAAATAATTCTCCTGCCGTATCTCTATAATACTCCGCCTGTGCCGACCATAGTTTGCTGTAATTACCGCCGGCCATAATCAAATCATCATGATTTCCACGTTCCACGATTTCACCATGATCCATCACCGTGATCTCATCGCAGAAGCGACAGCTTGAAAGCCTGTGCGAGATATAGATCGCTGTCCTCGTGCCCACAATGCCGTTAAATTTTGTGTAAATGTCATGTTCTGATATCGGGTCAAGTGCAGCCGTAGGCTCATCTAAGACAATAAACGGAGAACCTTTATATACCGCCCTTGCAAGGCATATCTTCTGTGCCTCGCCACCGGAGATTTCAACGCCGTGCTCATCAAAATCCTTATATAGATAAGTCTCGATACCGTCCGGCATACTGTCAAGGCGCTCGGACAGTCCACTTCTGCGGACACAATCCTCCACACGCTCTGCCTTAAATTCCGTGCTCGCTGCTACATTTTCGGCAACGCTGAAAGAGAACAGCTTTGAATCCTGAAACACGACAGAAAACAGTGCCATATATTCTTCATAATTATATTTGCGGATATCCACGCCGTTAAGCGTTATCTCGCCCTTTGTGGGATCGTAGAGCCTGCACAGCAGCTTGACAAGCGTTGATTTGCCGCATCCGTTGCGCCCCACAAGAGCCATTTTCTCGCCAATCCTCCATTTCAAATTGATATCGCGAAGGACATATTGTTCGCAGCCCGGATATTTGAACCATACATGGCGGAACTCAAATTCGTACTCGTTGTCGGTGCGTTTTTCTGTAGGGATAGTGCCCTTGTACTTCTTGTCAGAGATATCCAGGAAGTCGAAAACATCCTTGCAGTGTTCGGCCGACAGTCTAAAATTGGTCAGCTCGTTCGATATGCCTGTTATCCCGCGCAAGACCCTTGTGAACAACATAACGAACGCTATGACCTCTCCCGCAGAAAGCGTACCATAGATTGCCCTAAGAATAGCATAACCGTACATAACGCCTCCTGAGATAAGGTTCATCAGTTCAAAGCCTATGCCGTATTTTTGATATTTGAGAAAAGCTGCCAGCCACAGTTTATGGTTTTCATCCACGCACCGCTGCATCTCCCCCAATATCAGCTCCTGCTCGGCATACAAGCGTATCTCCTTGCCGTTGCGATAATTGTTCACAACATAATTCATATATGCCGAATAGGTACGATTGCACAACAGATCCCGTTTATCACGTCTGACATCTTCATAAGTATTAAGAGTTTTTCTGTTAAAATACAAGTTTTTGATAAACTCTGAAACGGTGACAACAGCAACGACACACAAAAATCCCAGTGGGGAAGTTATGAAACCCACAAAGCCGGATTTGCCGCTGCTGCGTATTATTGATGGGATGATCAGTGCCACACCTATTATGATCCTGAAGATATCTACCGCAATATCTCCTATGAATGTCGGCACAAACGATACTCCCTGCCAGCCAAACAGGTAATCCAAACACATATTATAACGGTTCTGCATATCAGGGTCTTCAAGGTGTACGTAATCCATATTCATCAATTTTTCGTTCAGTATACTGCGCAGCTGCATATCGTGCTTTGCTTTATGACTGGTTTCACGCCGCTTTATAAATTTAACAGCGATCTGTGCCGCAAGGCATATAGCTACAATCACTGCCGTTGAGGTAAGCAGATTGCTAAGTTCTTTTCCGCTTGCTATTCCATTTGTCACAAAGCTTATTAGTAATATAAATAGGTACTCATTAGCAAGTGACAGGATCTCACACATGACAATTCTTAACGTGAAGCCTCGATCCGCTTGTTCATTGAGCTTTAATGTCTGCAGTATGATGCTGCGCCGTTCCTTGGCAGTCAGCTTTACGTCCTTGGCATCACTCATTTTCATTCACCGCCTTATCGTTGTAATAGGAGCTTTGCAATTCAAAAAGCTCCGCGTATTTGCCGCCTGCCTTCATAAGCTGACTGTGCGTGCCTATTTCCGCTATCCCGCCATTTTCAAGCATGATGATCCTGTCGCAGAAGCGTGTTGATGCAAGCCTGTGGGATATAAAAACGCTTGCCTTGCCCTTGGAAAAGCTGGCATAGTTCAGATACATTTCCTGCTCTGCTATGGGGTCAAGTGCGGCGGTAGGCTCGTCAAGCAGAAGTATGGGCGCGTCTTTGTAAAGCGCCTTTGCCAGAGCCATTTTCTGCTTCTGACCTCCCGAAAGCTCGATTGCATCATCATGGAGGCTCCGCACAAGATGTGTCTTTTCTTTTTCGGGCAGGCTCATGATTTTTTCGTACAATCCCGCCTGCTTCATGCATCGGGTAAGCTTTTCTTGATCAGTACGTTCGTAGCTTTCACCCGAAATATTCTCCGCAATGCTGACAGGAAGCTCGTTGATATCCTGAAATACCCCAGAAAATAAAGCGAAGTATTCGTCGCGGTTATATGCGTTTACGGGCTTGCCGTTCAACAGTATCTCGCCCTCGGTGGGGTCGTAGAGTCCGCACATCAGCTTGATAATGGTAGTCTTGCCTGCACCGTTCAGACCGACAAGCGCAAGCCGTTCACCCTTATGGAGCGTAAACGAAAGGTTTTTGATGGTGGGTTCCTCGGCTTTATAATATGTGTAGCTGACATTTTGAAACTTGATCTCATAATCGTTTTTCGGAAGAGGCTCACCTATGCCTCTGTTGCTTTTATCGGGAAGGTCGCAGTATTCTCTTGCGTATGAAATATTATCGCTCTGCCACTGAAACCCACCGTAGCTGCCTACAAGTTTATATACGGTATTAGACAGCAATGATATCGCATTGAAATACAGCACACAATTCCCTGCGCTGATATTTCCCGTGAACACCTTATACACAACATATCCGTAAGAGCAAAGATAACCTGTCCACAAAACGATCTGCTCCGCCACATCATGCCAAAATGACCATTCGTCCTGCTGTTCATACCAGTCGAGACGGCTGGCAAAGGAACGGTCAAGCACCTGTTTGAAAAACCTTGGCAGATTGAATATCCGCATATCCTTGGCATAAGAGATGTCCGAAGAAGCTGAATGGATATATTCAAGCTGTCGGTCATAGTTTTGCCAGTTATCAGCCATGTTCCATATCCACATCATCTTACGTCGATTAATCTTATAGCTTATAAAGCTCGGAACAGCCACAAATAACACCATGACCGGACTGAGAAAGGATAATATACTGCCTAATGTAACGAACGCAAATATGTTTCCCAACAGTTCTCTCACATTGTATAGCGTATCATATGCGACGTTTTCCGAGGCGTAATGTGCCTTGTTCAGTGCGTCGTTCACCGATGTTTTTTCATTGTTCTCGTAGTCGGTATAAATGTTCTTTTTTACAAGAATACTCTGCATATGCCTGCGGAAACGGAAGCTGCCGACCCACCAATTGTAGGTAAATGTGATGTTGCTAAGCTGCGCAAGAATCCGTCCTCCTATAAGCAGACTTATGACAATCGCCATCAGCGTGTACCTGCTCCGTTCGCCGAGTACAAGCCCCACCACATATTTATCCGTAAACATAGCCGCTATCTCCCAGCCCTTATCAAACAGAAAGCCTGTAAAGATCATCAGCACCATGTACTTATCGACCGCCCACGCCTGCGAAAAGGTATACCGAAGATTTTCCCATAGACCGTATTTTCTTGCAGCCCTTTCTGCATTGAATTTTGCCCATGCAGCTTTATTTTTCTCTTTGGTATATTTCGCTATCTTAACACGTTTCACCATCCCTACCTCCGTCCTTAGTATGACACAAAAAAGGACCGCTCGTACAAAAATCGGAACGAACGGTCAAAATACGGAATGAATGGTAAGAATTATCCATTTAATGGAACAAGAAACTCGGTGGCAAATATCCCTTCCTCATACTGACGGTTGACATACCCGCCGTATTTCTTTGCAATACGGTCAATGCGGAACAGCCCGAAGCCGTGAGAGCCTGCTTTTGTGGTACGGTAAATCCCTCTGTCACGCCTGACGGGTGGAGAGGAATTCTGCACGGAAAGATAAAATTGCCCCTTAAATTCATCAATATATACACGCAAGAAGCGCTGATCGTATGACAATTTTTCGCAAGCCTCCATAGCATTATCAATCAGATTTCCCAATATCGAACACAACTCCACATCGGTCATAGCCACACCCTGCGGGATATGTGCCTTGATATTGAGCCGAACCCCTTTCTGCTCCGCAACTGACAACTTGCTGTTAAGTACAGCGTCCGCCATAACATTGCCCGTTTGAATAGAAGTATCTGCCTGGGTGAGATCGTCAGCCAGATCGTCAAGATACTGCTCAAGCTCGCCCTGATCTCCGTCAAGACGATTTTTCATATTTTGAATATGATTACGGTAATCATGCCGCCACGCCTGCATCTGACGGTACATATTCTGAATCTCTTCAGTCTGCTTGTTGATAAGATCACTTTGAAACTCAGCAATACGCCTGTCCACAAGATGATAGAATAATTTTCTAATAAGGAAAAATACAGCTATCAACAATGCGATGCAGACAATGATGAGAGTAACAATGATAACTGTTTTCATTTCCGTTTCTCCTTATAATAATCAATAAACGCTCTGTTTACGCTGTCATATAATCTGCGGGAAAGTGGTATTTTTTTGCCGCTGTCCATTGTAATCTCGCTCCTTGAAATGCTTCTGATCAATCCGATGTTCACGACATATGAGCGGTGACAGGAAACAAAGCCTTGTCCCAGCTTCCCGGAAACCTCACTCAATCCGCAGGTGCAGATGATCTCTTTTCCATCGTTCAGAGTAACCTGTGTTTTCTTTCCGAATGCTTCAAGATACACAATATCATCAGAAGCTACAAGCACCGATTCATCGCCGCTCGGCAAAATGATTCTGTTGCCCGATTGATGACGGCAGGCATATCGGTCAAGCACCTGAAACAGCTTTTTCTTGTCCACAGGCTTCACCAGATAGTGCAGTGCTTCCACATCATAGCCGTCACCAATGTATTCCGAAAAGCCTGTGATGAATATGATCGGCAGCGTATCGCCCCTGGCTCTGAGCTCCCTGGCAAGCTCCATGCCGTTCATATCACCCATTTCAATATCCAGCAGGAGCAGATCGCAAGAAACATCGGGATAATTGAATAGAAATTGCTCTGCTGAGTTGTATTCGCTTATCATAGTACAATCATTCCATTCCGTCAGCATTTTTTTCAGAGCTTTCATTTGACTATTATCATCATCGCATATCGCTATTGTTATCATCTATCCTCATCTCCGTTTTTGCGTGATCATTGTTCTAATTATAGCAGATAGCTTTGAAAAAGTTAAATAAGTATTTCGTAGTATTTGTTGGATATGCGGCTTAGCTTTTACTGGCTGAAAAGAAGCCCATTGTTTAAATCCAATGGGCTTCCTGTTACACTTCAATATAAACACTCCTATATATCCCGAATTACCGGTTACAGCAGATGCGCACGAAGCTCCTCGCCGCTCTTTGCCGAGAGGTATGCAGGCGCAATATCAAAGACTGTCTTGCAGCCGCTCTGCCCCTCCTGGTTCAGGCGGTATGCAGCCCTTGCATAAGCGATCAGAACGCTTGCCGTAAATTCCGGATTGGAATCCAGCTTCAGACTGTACTCTATGATATGCTGGTGCTCCCCATTCCAGCCTGTCTTGCCGCTTCGGATCACAAATCCGCCGTGAGGGATGCCGCTGTGATCCCTTTTCAGTTCCTCCTCCGTAATAAAGTGAACCGTCGTATCATAATCGGCAAAATAGTTCGGCATATTCTTGATTTCATTTTCAATCTTTGCAAGATCAGCGCCTTCCTCCGGCACAACAAAACATTCTCTCGTATGCTTCTGTCTTGTAGTCAGTTCCGGATTCTTGCCGCTTCTCACTGCTTCCAGCGCGCTCTCCACCGGAATCGTGTACTGCTTCCCGTCTTTTACGCCTTCCACCCGGCGGATGGCATCCGAATGTCCCTGGCTGACGCCCTTGCCCCAGAAGGTATAATCCTGTCCGTCTGTCAGGATTGCATTGGCGTAAAGACGATTTAAAGAAAACATCCCCGGATCCCAGCCAACAGAAATAATGCCGACCTTACCGCTCTCCTTTGCCGCCGCATCCACCTGTGCGTAATGCTCCGGAATTTTGGCATGGGTATCAAAGCTGTCGATAACGTTGAACAGTTTGACATATTCCTGCGTCTGCTTCGGCAGATCCGTAGCGCTTCCGCCACACAGGATCATCACATCGATTTCATCCTTCATAGCTGCCGCTTCTGCCGCCGGATATACCTTTACTCCCTCTGTCAGGATCTTCACTCCCGCCGGATCACGTCTGGTAAATACCGCTTTTAATTCCATATCCGGATTCTGCTGAATGGCACATTCGATCCCCTTTCCCAGATTCCCATAGCCCATAATACCAATACGTATTTTCATTCTCATACTTCTCCTTTTCTTTAATTTAAAATATTTTATTCCGCAAAATATAACGTGAGTATCATCTGCGCCGTCTCCACCATATTCGTACCATTGTCCATACTGCACTTCTGGATATAACGGTGCGCCTCCTCTTCCGTCAGGTAATTTCGCTCCATCAAAAGAAGCTTGGCATTGTTTATGTAATTTTCCTCCCGCTCATCCCGCTTCTTCGGTCCGGACTTTTTGAAGCGCCGCTCCATCTGCCCGAAAACCATCTCTATCGTATTTACCAGATCGTAAGTTTTCAGCGGCGTTGTAAGCGCTAAAAGGCCAAACCCTGCTGCCTCACCTACCACATTGGCGCTTCCCATGACCACCATCTGGAAATGCTTCGGAAGATGTTCCAACAATTCACGAAAGTACATATCCTTCAATCTTAAACCACTGATCACCACACCATATCTGTGCTGGTTTACCTCTTGCAGCGCCGCGGCTCCATTAGCACAGGCAAGCACGTCGGAAAACCCATGTTGATTTAAAATCTTCTGAACTTTCTTTGAATCTTCGAGCTTGGGCAATACAACTACCACCACACCCATGTTCTGCCTCCATTACTTCCTGCTGTTAAATTTGATACAGATACCGCTCCAATTCCCATTCAGACACCTGTTCCAGATATTCTTTCCACTCCTTTCTTTTTGCGTCCATATATTTGACATAGAAATCCGTACCCAGCGTATCACAGATCAGCCGGTCATTCTTCATAGCTGCCAGCGCTTCTCCAAGATTTTCAGGCAGGGCAACCATTTCCCTGTCGCTCCTCTCCTCCTCGGAAAGTCTGCGCAGGTCCTCGGTCAGTTCCTCCTGTGCCTGCATCTTATTGTAAATGCCATCCATGCCTGCCGCCAGACAAAGCGCAAATGCCAGATAAGGGTTGGCTGCCCCATCCGGACTCCTAAGCTCAATATCCAACGTCTCCTTCCTCACACGCAGCAGAGCATTTCTCTGACTTGCCGACCAGGTCAGCTCCCATGGGGCCTCAAATCCCGGAACCAGCCGCTTATAAGAGTTCACCAACGGATTCAGTATCGCCGTCATTCCCGGAATATGATTCAGAATACCTGCCAGAAATGCCCTTCCTTCTCCGCTTAATACTCCATCCTCATTCATCAGGATATTCCTGCCGTCCTTGATCAGCTTCAGATTCAGGTGCATACCGGACCCATGGACGCCGGAACGGGGTTTGGGCATAAATGTGGCATGCAGCCCGTACCGCCTTGCGATCGTCCTGACCGCCACCTTAAAAGTCATGATCTTATCTGCCGTTGCAAGGGCATCCTCATAAGCGAAATCGATCTCATGCTGCGCCGGAGCAATCTCATGGTGGGAGGATGTGATCTCATATCCCATATCCTCCATGGCTAAAATGATATCTCTTCTTGTATTTTCCCCCAGATCCACAGGCGACGTGTCCAGATACGTTGCCTGTTCATGGGACAGTGTCGTCGGCAGACCATTGTCATCGGTATGGAATAAGAAAAATTCACATTCCGGATTGACCTGCAGGGAATATCCCATCTTCCCCACCCTCTCCATGATATGCTTTAAGATATAACGCGAACTCTCCTCATATTCCGTACCGTCAGCTTTATAGATATCGCACAGAAAACGCGCCACCTTACCCTGCTGCGGACGCCATGGCAGAATCGTAAAGGTATCCAACTGGGGTCTTAGATAAAGCGTCTTAGTTTCTTCCTTCACAAAACCCTCCAGCGACGCCAGATCAATTGCGCATTTTCCCTCCATTGCATTGCAAAGCCCCTTTGCCGGGATTGCCACGTTCTTTAATATCCCCTGCATATCCGTAAACTGCAGCCGGATAAATTCCACATCTTCCTCCTCCACGATCTGTAGGATTTCCGCTTTGCTGTAAGCCATGTTCCTATACCATACCTTTCTATAAGTTTGAATATCCCATCAGCGACGCATCTACTTCCCTTGCAGCCTCCCTGCCTTCATGGATCGCCCACACCACCAGAGACTGTCCCCTGTGCATATCTCCGGCGGTAAATACACCGGGAACTCCTGTTTCGTAATGTCCGGTTTCTGTTGACACATTGCTGCGTCCGTCCACCGCAACTCCAAAGTTCTCTGTCACATATTTCTGGCTTCCCAGAAATCCAGCCGCAATCAGAACCAGCTGCGCATCTACCGTCTCTTCCGTACCATCTACCGGCGTCATCATGATCCTTCCGGTCTTTTTATCCTTTTTCGGCTCTAACTTGACAATGACAGCTTTCTTGACATTGCCGCTCTTATCTTTCTGAAATTCCTTTACTGTTGTTTGATATACTCTCGGATCATTGCCGAAAACAGCGATCGCTTCTTCCTGACCATAATCCGTCTTCAACACCTTGGGCCACTGCGGCCATGGATTAGACGCTGTCCTTTCCTCCGACGGCTTTGGCATCATCTCTAACTGCAGGACAGACTTCGCCCCCTGACGGATTGCCGTACCCACGCAGTCATTGCCGGTATCACCGCCGCCGATCACCAGTACATGCTTATCCTTGGCAGTCACCGCCTTTCCGTCCTTAAAGTCGGAATCCAGAAGACTTCTGGTCACAGAGGTAAGATAATCCACCGCATAATAGATCCCTTTGCTGTCCCTTCCGGGCACATTAATATCCCTCGGCTCCGATGCGCCGCAGGCAAGCACTACCCTGTCATACTGCTTTAACAGTTCCCCGGCAGTGATATCCTTTCCCACATCTACGCCTGTCTTAAATACAATTCCTTCCTCTTCCATCAGCTTGATCCGGCGGTCGATGACCTTCTTATCCAGCTTCATATTCGGGATGCCATACCTAAGCAGTCCGCCGATCCGGTCATTTCTCTCATATACCGTTACCAGATGACCGCGCTGGTTTAGCTGATAAGCCGCCGCCAGACCGGAAGGACCGCTTCCGATGACCGCTATCTTCTTACCGGTGCGTACCTTCGGGATCTGTGCCGTCACCCAACCATTCGCGTATGCATTTTCTATAATAGCACGTTCATTTTCTTTCGTCGATACCGGATTGCCGTGAAGATTGCAGACACAGGCCGCCTCGCAGAGCGCCGGACATACCCTGCAGGTAAATTCCGGAAAACAGTGCGTCTTAGAAAGCCTCTCATAGGCCTGTTTCCAGTTGCCGCTATAGACAAGGTCATTCGTCTCCGGCACCAGATTGTGCAGCGGACAGCCGGAAGCCATCCCTGCAATCATCTCCCCGTTCTGGCAGAATGGAACGCCGCACTCCATACACCTCGCTCCCTGTTTCTGCTGCTCCTCTAAGCTCAACGGTGTACGAAACTCATTAAAATGCTTGATCCTGCGGAGCGGTTCTTCCACCTTTGCGCTCTTTCGTTCATAATCTAAAAACCCTGTTGATTTTCCCATCTTAATAACCATGCCTTTCTTTTTTCACTATTTAAAGCTGTCATAAAACGCTTCCATCTGCGCCTGCTCCGCACTAAGCCCCTTTTCTTCCAGCTTCGCGGATAATGCGGTCATACGTTTATAATCATTAGGAATGATCTTCTTAAATTTCGGCAGATATTCGTTAAAATCCTTTAAGATCCGGCTTCCCAGTTCAGAGCCTGTTTCCTTTACATGCTCCTCGATCAGCTCCTTCAACTCCTGAATATCATACTTGCTTTCCATCTTTTCAATGGAGATCATATCCTTATTCAGATTCTGATATAAATGATTATCTTCATCCAGCACATAAGCGATACCGCCGCTCATTCCCGCCGCAAAGTTCTTGCCGGTTTTTCCAAGCACCGCCACCCGGCCGCCTGTCATATATTCGCAGCCATGCTCCCCGACGCCTTCCACTACGGCATAAGCGCCGGAATTACGCACAGCGAAACGTTCCCCGGCAACGCCGTTGATAAATACCTTGCCACTGGTGGCGCCATACAGGGCAACATTACCGGCAATGATATTCTCCTCCGCCTTATAGCTTCTTTTCTTCGGCGGATAAACCACCAGCTTGCCGCCGGACAAACCTTTACCAAAATAATCATTGGTATCGCCGCAAAGCCTCAAGGTCAATCCCCTTGGGATAAATGCGCCAAAACTCTGACCGCCTGCCCCTGTGCAGTTTACGGTGATCGTATCCTCTTTTAACCCTTCCTTATGATTTCTGGTGATCTCCGCGCCAAGGAGCGTTCCAAAGGTTCTGTCCGTATTGCCGACTTTCACATCAATCTCCGCCTTGGAACCTTTCTTAACGGCATTTTTCAATTCCTTCAATAAGATCTTTTCATCAAGGGTTTCTTCCAGCTTAAAGTCATAGACCTTCTCCGGCATAAAAGTTACTTTCTCTCCTGCCTCCGCATAAGGGTTAGACAGGATCGCCCGAAGATCCATCTTAGCTGCCATACGGGAATTTTTCGCTTCCTTCACTTTCAGCAGATCGCTGCGCCCCACCATCTCATCAATGGTACGCACACCAAGCTTCGCCATATACTCTCTTAATTCTCTTGCAATAAAGAGCATAAAGTTCTCTACATATTCCGGTTTTCCCATAAAACGCTTCCGAAGTTCCGGATTCTGCGTTGCAATGCCCACCGGACAAGTATCCAGATTACATACACGCATCATGACGCAGCCCATGGCTACCAACGGTGCCGTCGCAAAGCCAAATTCCTCTGCGCCGAGAAGGGCTGCAACAGCCACATCACGTCCGCTCATCAGCTTTCCGTCTGTCTCGATACGGACACGGTTACGAAGTCCATTCTGGATCAATGTCTGATGCGTTTCCGCCAATCCCAGCTCCCAGGGAAGTCCGGCATTATGAATAGAGCTTTCCGGCGCCGCACCTGTACCGCCGTCATATCCGGAGATCAGGATGACCTGTGCGCCTGCCTTTGCAACGCCTGCCGCAACTGTTCCGACTCCTGCTTCCGACACCAATTTCACAGAAATATTGGCGTATTTATTGGCATTTTTCAGATCATAGATCAACTGCGCCAGATCCTCGATAGAATAGATATCATGATGAGGCGGCGGTGAGATCAGGCTGACTCCCGGGGTGGAATGTCTTGTCTTCGCAATCCACGGATATACCTTCTTGGCCGGCAAATGTCCGCCTTCGCCGGGCTTCGCTCCCTGTGCCATCTTGATCTGGATCTCCTCCGCAGACACCAGATATCTGCTGGTCACGCCAAAACGTCCCGAAGCCACCTGCTTGATGGCGGAACACCGGTCTGTCTCGCTTCCTGCCGAATCCAGACGTTCCTCGCTTTCTCCGCCTTCACCGGTATTGGATTTACCATGAAGATGATTCATGGCTATTGCAAGAGTCTCATGCGCCTCCTCGGAAATCGAACCGTAGGACATCGCGCCGGTCTTAAACCGTTTTACGATCTCCTCCACACTCTCTACTTCCTCTAACGCGATCCCTTCCGCAGGATAATCAAACTCCATCAGGCTTCGCAAATATCCGCTCTGTTCGCCGTCGATCAATGCCGAATATTGTTTAAAGAGATCGTAATCCCCGTTCCAGACCGCCTGCTGCAGCATATGGATCGTCTGCGGGTTGTAACGGTGTTCCTCTCCTCCGCTCCGTCTTTTATGTTTTCCAAGGCTATCCAGCGTTAAATCCGTTGTTAAGCCCAGCGGATCAAATGCCTTGGAATGCAGGTCTTCCACCTGCGCTTCGATATCCTCCATGGTGATCCCGCCCACGCGGCTGACCGTTCCCGGAAAATATTTATTAACGACTTCCTCGGAAATACCGATTGCTTCAAATATTTTCGCGCCCTGATAGGACTGGATCGTAGAAATACCCATCTTTGACGCAATCTTTACGATACCGTGAATCACTGCGGCATTGTAATCATTGACTGCCGCATAATAATCCTTATCTAAGAGATGCTCGTCGATCAGCTCCTGGATCGTATCCTGCGCCAGATACGGATTGACCGCGCACGCGCCATATCCAAGAAGCGCCGCAAAATGATGCACCTCCCTCGGTTCTCCGGATTCCAGGATCAGACCAAGGGACGTCTGTTTCTTTGTCTTTACCAGATATTGATGCACTGCGGATACGGCAAGCAGCGACGGGATCGGCATATGATTCTCATCCACGCCGCGGTCAGACAGTACAAGGATATTAGCGCCGTCCTTATATGCCTTATCCACTTCCACAAATAAGCGGTCGATGGCACGCTCCAGCTTTGTACTCTTATAATAGGTAATGGGCACAACGGCAACGTGAAAACCATCCTTATTCATCGTCTTGATCTTCAGCATATCCGTATTAGTCAGGATCGGATTATGGATCTTCAGCACCTGACAGTTTTCCGGTGTCTCTTCCAAAAGATTACCCTTCTTACCCACATAAACCGTCGTGCTGGTCACGATCTCCTCCCGGATCGCATCGATGGGCGGATTGGTCACCTGTGCAAACAGCTGTTTAAAGTAATCGAACAGCGGATGCTTATGCTCTGATAATACGGCAAGCGGCGTATCAACGCCCATGGCGGCAATGGCTTCCCCGCCATTTAACGCCATATTCCGGATGGAATTTTTATACTCTTCATAGGTATAACCAAAAGCCTTCTGCAGCTGCTTTCTCTGCGTCTCGGTAAATGTCTCCACTCTCTGGTTGGGGATCTTCAGATCTTTTAATTCCACCAGATTGCTGTCCAGCCATTCGCCATAGGGCTGCTTCGTGGTGTAGATCTCCTTGACTTCCTCATCATATAATATCCTTCCCTCTACGGTATCCACCAGAAGCATTTTACCGGGATGAAGACGTTCCTTTAATACAACTTCCTCCTCCTGAACTTCCAATGCGCCTACCTCAGAGGACAGGATCACATCCCCGTTTTTCATAACATAATATCTTGACGGACGAAGACCGTTACGGTCCAGAACGGCGCCACAGAGATCCCCGTCAGAAAATACGATCGAGGCAGGTCCGTCCCAGGGCTCCATCATGGTGGCATAATACTGATAAAAGTCCCGTTCATCCTGTGCCAGCGTCAGGTTATTGCTCCATGGCTCCGGGATGGTGATCATCACTGCCAGCGGAAGCTCCATACCGCTCATCACAAGAAATTCCAACGTATTGTCCAGCATTGCAGAGTCTGAACCTCTGGTATCTACTACCGGCAGCACCTTATGTAATTCGCCTTTCAAGTGGGAAGACTCCATCGTCTCTTCTCTGGCAAGCATCTTATCCGCATTACCACGGATCGTATTGATCTCTCCATTATGGACGATAAACCGGTTCGGATGCGCACGCTCCCAGCTTGGATTCGTATTCGTACTGAATCTTGAATGTACCATGGCGATGGCAGACACATAATTCTCATCCTGAAGGTCAGCAAAAAAGGTACGAAGCTGCCCCACCAGAAACATTCCCTTATAAACGATGGTCCGGCTGGACATGGATACCACATAGGTATTGTCATTACTTTGCTCAAACTCACGGCGGGCGATATACAGCTTACGGTCAAATTCCAGCCCTTTCTCAACATTGTCCGGTTTTTTGATAAATGCCTGCACGATATTGGGCATACATTCCCTTGCCTTATTGCCAAGGACATCCGGCGCGATGGGCACCTGACGGTATCCTAGCAGCTCCAGTCCCTCCTTCTGCACGATGATCTCAAACATTTTCTTTGCCTGATTGCATTTTAATTCATTCTGCGGAAAGAACATCTGCGCAATGCCGTACTCCCGCTCCTTACCGATATTGATCCCAAGCTTCTTACATTCCTTCTGGAAAAATTTATGGGAGATCTGCAATAAAATACCAACCCCATCGCCGGTCTTTCCTTCCGCATCCTTTCCGGCACGGTGCTCTAAGTTTTCAACGATATGCAGCGCATTTTCAACCGTCTGGTGTGATTTCACACCTTTGCTGTTGATGACGGCGCCGATACCGCAGTTGTCATGCTCAAACTGCTGTCGGTACAGTCCCTGATATTCTTTAACTCCGTTCTTCATCATTTATCTCTCCTCCTATTTCCAAATGCTTTTTCACCGCAGCCTCAATCAATCCACGAAATAGCGGATGCGCCCGGTTCGGTCTGGACTTCAGTTCCGGATGCCCCTGCGTCCCGATAAAGTATGGATGCTCCGGAAGTTCCATCATCTCTACGATACGGCCGTCCGGTGACTGTCCGGACAGACACATTCCACAATCTGTCAGCGTATCCCGATAATCGTTATTCACTTCATAACGGTGACGATGGCGTTCACTGATCTCCTTTGCGGCGTATAAGCTTTCCGCCATAGATCCTTCCGTTAACATACAGGGATATGCCCCCAAACGAAGCGTTCCGCCCAGATCGACGACCCCATTCTGTTCCGGCATCAGCGCAATCACCGGATATGGCGTTTCCGGATCCAGTTCTATGCTGTTGGCTCCCTCCAGCCCTGCGACATTTCTGGCGTATTCCACAATCGCCATCTGCATGCCCAGACAGATTCCCAGAAAAGGGATCTTATGTTCTCTGGCATACCGGATCGTCTCGATCTTTCCTTCTGTCCCTCTTGTTCCAAATCCCCCCGGAACTAAGATGCCGCCCGTTCCGGATAACAATTTCTCAGCTCCCTCTTTTTCTACTTCCTCCGAATCCACCCAGCGCAGCTTGACATTGGTCCGCGTTTCAATCCCGCCATGCTTCAGCGCCTCTACCACGCTAAGATATGCGTCATGAAGCTGGGTATATTTCCCAACGATGGATATTTCTACTTCATACTTTGGGTTACGCAGATTGTACAGCATATTTTTCCATTCTGTCAAATCCGGCTCCGGACAGGGCAGCGCCAGAGATTCACATACCACCTGCGCAAATCTTTCCTTTTCCATCGCCACCGGCGCTTCATACAGATATTCTACATCCAGATTTTGCAGCACATGATCCACCGGAACATTACAAAACAGCGCGATCTTAGCTTTTAACTCATCCGGAAGCGGATATTCGCTCCGACATACGATCACATCCGGCCAGAGTCCCATACTCTGCAGCTCCTTAACGCTCTGCTGGGTCGGTTTGGTCTTTAATTCACCGGAAGCCTTCAAATAAGGAATCAGTGTAACATGGATCAAAATAGCATTTTCATGCCCCACCTCATGCTGGAACTGACGGATTGCTTCTAAAAACGGCTGGCTCTCAATATCTCCCACCGTTCCGCCGACTTCAATAATGGCGATACTGTGATCCTCCTCGCCCTTTGCCTGATAGAATCTGCTCTTGATCTCATTCGTAATATGCGGAATCACCTGCACGGTTCCCCCGCCATAATCTCCATGCCGTTCCTTCTGAAGCACCGACCAGTAAATCTTCCCGGTGGTTACATTGGAGTTTTGATCCAGACTTTCGTCAATAAACCGTTCATAATGTCCAAGATCCAGATCCGTCTCCGTTCCGTCATCCGTCACAAAGACCTCTCCATGCTGGATCGGATTCATGGTTCCGGGATCCATATTTATGTAAGGGTCAAATTTCTGCATCGTCACCCGATAGCCCCTTGCTTTTAAAAGCCGTCCCAAGGACGCTGCCGTGATCCCTTTTCCCAGACCGGAAACAACGCCGCCGGTCACAAATACATACTTTACAGCCATACAAGCCTCCATTTTTCAGATATGTTGAAATTACAAAAATCTATATCTGATCATCAAAAAAGGCGGCAGAAACCCTGCGGTTTCTAACGCCTTTGTCAGAATATCTTTGTCTATTATCGCTTATTTCTCTTTATTTGTCAACTTTTTTATTCCTTATATATACCAGACCGGTATCTGTAATATATTTTCCCGGAGCGCTCCTACATCCGGACAATTGCATATCACTGCACCCATACCTCTCTTTTTTCCCGGAATTTGATCTAATATTGAAAATGCAGATGTCATGATTGCTTTGGCTTCCGCATTTTTCTTGATTTCTATCGGATATAGGATTCCGTTTTCTTCAATAATAATGTCAATTTCTGACTCCAATTCTCTTATTTCTCCGTCTTCATTCACTTTTTTCTTGTCACGTCCGCGATAATAAGACACGAAGTGCCGGTAATCCAGCCCTTCATTAGAAAATGATTTCAAAATTTCAGATACAACATACGTTTCAAATATAGGGCCGCTCATTGCACCATAAGCCAGACTTTCCGCAGTCAGCCATCTTGTAAGATAAGACACAAGACCTGTATCCCTGAAATACAGCTTGGGAGATTTGATTGCACGTTTTAAAACGTTGGAGGTGTATGGCTCTAATAAATAGATAATCCCCGATGCTTCTAAAATGGACATCCAGTTTTTCACTGTTCCAACATCTTTCCCAATTTCAGATGCTATGCCGGAATAGTTTAATACTTCTCCGGTTCTTGCCGCAACAGCAATCATTAATTGCCTGAAAGCATTTAAATCCTGCACTGCAGCCAGTTCCCGAACGTCTCTCTCTATATAGGTTTTCACATAGTCTGCATAAAACGCATTCCACTCCTTATCTTTGTCCTGAAGTTCAGGATACCCGCCCCTATGAATGATTTCCCAGATGTTTTCCGGTTTCTTCACGGATTTTCTTCGTTCTGTCACGTATTCCATTGTCGGCAGGAAGCGCCGGTTAAAAGGATCCCCCATACATTCGCGCATGGATAATCCCGAAAGTTCAATGATTCCTATTCTACCTGATAAGGATTCGGATACATTCTGCATCAAATGAAACGGCTGAGAGCCGGATAGACAGAATAACCCCTTTTCCTCGCTTTCGTCGCATTTTATTTTGATATACCGAAACAATTCTTTTGCTCTTTGTACCTCATCAATTGTCACAGGGGGAGAATTCAATTCCAGAAACATATTTCCTGACTCTCTTGCCTGTTGTTCCATAAAAGGATCGTCTAAAGACACATATTTCCTGTCAGCAAATACTTTCTTTAATAAGGTTGATTTGCCTACCTGACGCGCGCCGGTCACCAAAATCGCTTTATATGTTTTTTCATATTTACGCAGTCTGTCTTCTAATGCTCTGAAAATATAATCCATATATTTGTCCCCCGTAGTTTGATTTGTGGCAAATTTGGAATCGGATTCTAAATCTGCCATAAGTTTATCATATTATGTGTAAATTTTCAATTTTTATTTGTGACACCCGGAAATGGTTGAATTAAAAGAAATTGTATATTATAATATTTGAAATATAAAAAGATGATAGGAGGCGCGTATGAGTACGTTAGAATATACGGTTTCATTGCTTGAAACAATGCCGGAAGATATTGTCAGACAGCTTACTGAATCTATGAAAAAAAGCGATATGGGGGCTACAACACCGGCTGATGTTGTGTCGCAACGGATGAAGGAGAAATATGCAATATAAAGTAGAAATTTCTGATTTGGCAAATCGACAGTATGATAAATTCTTGAATTATATTCACAATGTTCTTATGAATTCACAAGCAACAATCAGTTTAATGCAGGAAAAAAATAGTTGAAGGTATGTATCACGAATTACAGGATTATGAAAATACAATTGTGTAATATACATACTAAATGAAATCAAAAGTGCGCATGAAAAATGTTGAAATTCATTAAAAGTGCGCATGAAAAATGTAAAAATGCATTGAAACTCCGCATGAAAAATGTAAAATGCAAATATTACCATGAATTTTTTGTATTAAAAGGGCAAATCTGGAAACTTGATATACTTTCTTAATCTCATCATAATAAAGAGATTAAGTAAAGTATAATTGAAATATCTGCTGATTTATCTATATTTTGATGTTAAACTTTACTTAAAGTCCAAAAAAATACAAGATTAAGTAAAAAATAATAGAATTTATGCAGTATTAGAAAATGAAGAGAACAAAGAAATAAATGAGAAATTATCCGCTTTTAAATTATTTAGCAAAAGGAAACAAAACAGGCAATCAAGTAACCTTTGTTATATTACGGAGGGCATCCGGATTCTGAATGTAATAGCCTTGTTTTGTCTTTTTCAGATAACCACACTTTACAAAATCAGCCAGTACATAAAGCAAATGGCGGTAAGTCACTCCCAAAAATTCAGATACTTCCGTATGTTTTTCCCTGTACATGCGATTACAGGATGTCAGCAGGATAAAATTTGCCAAGCGTACTTCTAATGGATATGACTACTTTCTTGAATAGTTGTAAGTATTGCCGATTGCTTTTTGGCTTAAAAACAGGCAAAGACCGCGTAGGAATTTAACATCATTTAACATTTTATCTCTGCATTTATCGATATTTATCGCATAACACGTGCAAGGCGTAATAGCGGTTACACCATTTGCGGTTTCCTGCGCCCCAAGTAATTCCATTTCCCCTATGAAACAGGGGGCATTGAGAAAATTAATAAGTGAAATGCGTCCGTTCTCGTGAGAGAGAAACAGCTTCGCCCTACCATCTATCAGATAGTAAAGGAAACAGATATTTTCGCCTTCTTGCAAAATTTTTTCTTCACTGTCGAATGTTACGACGGATGTGTAAGGGCGTATATCAAAGCTGAAATAATCTGATAAAGAAAAGTGGTTATAGTAATCCTCTAAGGTTCCATATTCGTCTATTATTTTCATAACTACAATCCTTTTAAATCAATGTGAGATTTCTCATATCAAGTTATCATAAATTATTATATAATGCAAGAAAAGTTGGAGGATAGATTGAAAAATAA
>DLOP01000018.1:0-1060 GCA_002478505.1 Lachnospiraceae bacterium UBA7481 | reverse complement strand
AATCAGCAAGCTGCTCTGACATGGAGGATTAGAAAATGGAACAATTGGAATATTGGAACAGTGTGTCAGAAAAAAAGGAATTCACATCTCCGCTTATATTGGAAAATCTTGCAAAGTATATTAAAAAGGACAGCCGTATTCTGGATGTGGGATGCGGATATGGGCGGACGCTTGAAGAACTGTATCAGAACGGATATCGGAATTTAGTAGGCATTGATTTTTCCAGCGGCATGATAGAAAGAGGTAAACGTCAGTTTCCTTATCTCGATTTACAAATCAAGGAAAATGACAAAATTGCTTTGCCGGATGCAAGCGTTGACGCTGTCATTCTCTTTGCGGTGTTAACCTGCATACGAACCAATGAGGAACAGGAACAGTTGGTATCAGAGATCAAGAGAGTACTGAAACCGCAGGGTATCTTGTATGTCAATGATTTTTTGCTGAATACGGATGAGCGGAATCTTTCCCGTTATGAGAAATTCAAAGAGATCTATGGCGTGTACGGTGTTTTTGAATTGCCGGAAGGCGCGGTATGCCGCCATCACGACGAGAAGTGGATCCGGCAGCTTTTAAGAGATTTTTCACAGCTTGATTACAGCTGCGTAACTCGCACGACTATGAACGGGCATCAATCAAATGGCTTTTATTTTATAGGAAAATTAACGGGTGTAAAAGAACATAAATAGTTTAATTTTGGCAATAGCGGATTTTTGTTGATTTTCTTGCTGGAATGAGTATTATATAAATAGGAGCAGAGATGTTCTCGATGTAAGAGCATCGTTAAAAGTTGTGCCGCAGATGGAGCAGAATAAACATCCATCTCATAAGATGTCTTAACTGGGCATCGAGCCTGGCAGTTTGGAGAATANNCACGTGGGGGACTTAATGATTTTATTAGAGGAGTGTGGTTTCATCACCCTCCTCATTGCATATGAGGTAAAAATGGCGACAAAAACAGGACATGTAAGATTGTGCCAATAAAAGAAATTATCGGATTTATTTCAGTTCCCATTTTTAAAACACAAATACTCCAGTCTTTTTTCTCTTGCAACACTAAAAA
>DLOP01000044.1:11046-11263 GCA_002478505.1 Lachnospiraceae bacterium UBA7481 | reverse complement strand
TGTATGCAGACATATTTTCTTGTATGCAGTATATGGAACCTTTCGACGCCATTCCCAAAAATATAATTCTATCTCCTACGGCATATTGCGGATGAGCTTCAAGATACGAAACCTGTCTTTCGAGCTTGTCCTCTGAAATCCAACAATCACCTCATACCTATTTTGTGTTTTTTGCATAAGGATACTGTTCAGCGCTTCCGCTATATATTTTTCATGC
>DLOP01000044.1:10877-11012 GCA_002478505.1 Lachnospiraceae bacterium UBA7481 | reverse complement strand
ACCCTATACTTCCGCAAACAATACCGTTTCTAAATCCCACGGGCTATATTGTTCTATCCAGAACCTTTTATACTCCGGACAAATTTCCTTTATGCGCAACGGTATTTTCCAAAAATCTTCCTGTTTATGATAAAT
>DLOP01000044.1:10625-10753 GCA_002478505.1 Lachnospiraceae bacterium UBA7481 | reverse complement strand
TAGATGTTTCTGTAGGATAATCTACAATCCTGCTGCTGTCTGCATCTGCCTGAAAAAAGAGAGTTGCAGAACAACTATATACGCCTTGTTTTCTGGGATGCACTTTTATTTTCTTTTCTTCTGCCATT
>DLOP01000044.1:10394-10516 GCA_002478505.1 Lachnospiraceae bacterium UBA7481 | reverse complement strand
ACAATCTACAACCGTTTCCTGCTTTCCCCATCTAATTTTTTCACTAAAATACTGATCGCTTGAAGATTGATTTTTAATAGAATATGTATAATCCCCCGTTAATCGATAAATTAGCATATCAA
>DLOP01000044.1:10124-10317 GCA_002478505.1 Lachnospiraceae bacterium UBA7481 | reverse complement strand
CTAATATTTAATCTTATATCTTCACTTCGGAAAGAAATAATTTTTTCATATTTATAACAAGCCAGTATATAGCATAATGGATAAATTGCAACGATAATTTTTTTAATTAAAGCAAACTTCCCTGTATATTTTTTCCTTTTTAATCTCTTTATTTCATATTGTAATATTGTTTGTTTAGAAGTGCTTCTCCATT
>DLOP01000044.1:9905-10063 GCA_002478505.1 Lachnospiraceae bacterium UBA7481 | reverse complement strand
AATGTTTTTTATCAGGCTTTCTGCGATCCAAAGATCCTCCGGCGTCGTGATTTTCATATTGGTATAAGCCCCCTTTGAAATCCTCACGTCATGGGATGTGACGGTTTCCACCGCCATAGCGTCATCCGTAATAGCGATCCCTTTTTGTTTCAGTTCTT
>DLOP01000044.1:9511-9776 GCA_002478505.1 Lachnospiraceae bacterium UBA7481 | reverse complement strand
GGTACGGCAGCCACACAGGCATCGTATTTTTCTACACATCGATAAGCATCATTCAATATCTCCTGTGTTAAAAACGGACGCGCCCCATCATGGATAAAAAGATATTCGCAATCTTCCACCTGACANNCCTTCATAAGCTTCCTTAATTAGGGAAAAGCGAAAGGTCTGCGGCGTCTGCATCTGATACAATTCATCCCGTCTTGGCGTATGCGTCACCCTGCCGGAACCATCCACCTGTTTGATGGTATCCTTGACCGGTACGGCA
>DLOP01000044.1:0-9401 GCA_002478505.1 Lachnospiraceae bacterium UBA7481 | reverse complement strand
CCAGACGGAATGATAACGTTCCCTTCCGCCTGCCACGATGGCTGTCACTTTTTTCAGCCCGTATTTTTCCACGATCTCTTTTCTGCAATATTCTATATCGTCCGCTGCCGTCACCAATACCACACGGTCAATAAAACTATCTTCTATCGCTTTTAAACTATAATAAAGGACCGGCTTCCCATCCAGCAGAAGATACTGCTTTGGCCGGTCCGTATTCATCCTTTTCCCTTTTCCCGCAGCAAGTACGATCGCAACCGTTCTATCCATATGTATCTTCACAGCCTTTCTCCCAGCTTCAGATTCGGCACTGCATTCAGATCCCAGCCATGCCGTACGCCTTTCAGATATTCATAATATCCCGCCACACCAATCATCGCGGCATTATCCGTACAATAAACAGGAAGCGGGCAGTATAGCCGGATACCGCGTTCATCACATGCCGCCTGCATTGCCGCGCGAAGATGCTGATTAGACGCCACGCCGCCTGCCAGGGCAAAATTTTTCTCATCCGTATTCTTTAATGCTTCCATAGAATGTTCCACCAGCACATCGGTCACTGCCTTTTGAAAGGACGCCGCCACATCCGCACGATTAATCTGTTCCCCTTTCATCTCGCAGGAATTGAGATAATTCAATACCGCTGATTTCAAACCGCTGAAGGAAAAATCATAGATGGAATCCTCCACTTTCGCCCTCGGAAATGCGATGGCTTCCGGATCGCCCTCTACGGAAAGTTTATCGATCTTCGGTCCGCCGGGGTAACCCAGCCCAATCGCACGCGCAACCTTGTCAAATGCTTCTCCCGCCGCATCGTCCCTGGTCCTTCCCATAATCTCATAACAACCATAATCCATAACTTTTACCAGATGCGTATGTCCGCCGGAAACCACCAGCGAATGAAACGGCGGTTCCAGTTCTTCATGATCGATAAAATTAGCGCAGATATGCCCTTCGATATGATGCACACCAACCAGCGGCAGTCCGGAAGCAAATGCAACCGCTTTCGCCGCGGACACGCCGACTAACAAAGCCCCGACAAGACCGGGGCCGTAAGTTACCGCAATCGCAGCAATATCTTTTAATGAAACTTCCGCCTGACGCAAAGCCTCCTCCATCACCTGATTGATCTTTTCCATATGCTTTCTGGAAGCGATCTCCGGCACGACGCCGCCATAAAGCGTGTGAATATCAATCTGGGAAGCGATCACATTGGACAACACCGTTCTTCCGTTTTTCACTACCGCTGCTGCCGTTTCATCGCAGGAGCTTTCTATCGCCAGAATCAATATATCCTTCTCCATCATACCACTCAATATCACTCCGTTTCCCCGCCGTCATTTTCGTCCTTCACCAAATCAAATCCCAGTATCTTCCAGTGTCCTTCATCATCCTTGCGCATAATAAATACTTCCTTTGAAATCTGATTCACCGTACCCGATCTTAATGTATAGATACAATATAATCTTGCGCATTCACGCCCCTCATAATGAAAATATTCAACGTCAGTCGCCGGCGTCACGCTGCTTCTTAATATGGTGATGTTGCCGGCCTCAAAAACGGTGATATCATTTTTCAGTTCATCAAGATATTCTTCCTGCGTCTGGTTCATGAGCAGATCCAGATCATATAATGATCTTGCTTCCATTGCCAGCTGTTCCAGTTCATTATCCGTATATTCTTCATTATAAAAACATGCCGTGATCTCATTATAATATTTAAGTACCTGTACCGGCGTTGAAGGATATTCCCGATAATCAGCCCTTACCAGAAGCTCTTGCACTACCGTCATTTCTTCCACTATCTTATCCTCATCTTTTGGAAGTCCATCTTCCGAGCCGGACGTCAGATAAATGTAGTAGCCAATGATCAACCCTGCCATGAGCAGCACGATTACCACTACTTTTATATTGCCTGTACGCTTCATTCTCCTATCCTTTCCCTTTTACTGCTCTCTTATATCAATTGATAATCGGATATTATTCTTCGTCAAATAAAAGATCTACAGACTTCCCATCCTTGCCGGCTTTGGCTGCGTGAAAAATCTTTCTTACCTCAGCCATATACGGTTCCGGTCTAATCAGCGACGGACTGTAATGGGTCAGCCACAGCTCTTTGACCTCCGCCTGTCTCGCCATATCCGCAGCCTCATAAAATGTCATATGCTTATAAGCCCTCGCCTTTTCCAACTTATCTGCCTCTCCATACATCCCCTCACAGATAAACAGATCCGCGCCGCGCGCATGGCGCACAATGCTTTCAGTCGGTCTGGAATCGGTGCAATAAGTAACCTTCAGTCCCCGACGCTCCGGTCCCATAACCATGTCAGGCGTATAAGTATGCTCTCCGTCCGTGATCGTCTCCCCATGCTGCAGACGGTTCCAGAAGTGCAGGGGTATCCCCATTTCCTTGGCGTGCGCCGCGTCAAATCTTCCTTTTCGCTCTACAATGATACTATATCCATAACATATAATATTGTGATTGACCTTGAATGCCTGAATGTAAAATCCGTCCAGTTCGATCTTCTCCTCGGCATCCTTCAATTCCCTGTACCTGATCGCAAACGGCAGCTCCGGTGCGATCACACGCAAAGAATCCACCACCCGCGCCAGTCCTTTCGGACCGATCAGGAGCAGCGGTTCCTTTCTTTCTGCATTGCCCATGGTCAACAACATCCCCGGCAGTCCACTGATATGATCCGCATGATAATGAGTAAAACAGATAACGTCAATCGGATTGGGACTCCAGCCTTTTTCTTTCATAGCGATCTGCGTTCCCTCGCCGCAGTCGACCAATATGCTCTTTCCGTTATATCTTGCCATCATCGCTGTCAGCCAGCGTCCCGGCAGCGGCATCATACCGCTGGTCCCTAGGAGACATACGTCTAACATTACTTTCCATATTCCTTATCTTTGAATCTTTCTTGATTTTTTAATATCACTTTTTTAATTTTTCTTATTTTTTCATCTATTCCTTTCATTCTACACCATTTCGTTAGATTCTTCAATCTCAACCGGAATTTTAAAATTTTTGATTATTTCATCATAACATCGTTCGCACAGATCAAATTGATGAATCTGTCCGTCCTTATCAGAAAAATAGCCGAATTTTTCCTGGCAGGAACATAATCCTTCCTTAACAATGCCTTTTTCTACAAGCATTTTCCTGCCACACGCATTGCATATGACCTGCTGTAATTCATTTTTCGTTTCCTCTGAATAAATACGCATATTTTCTCCTCCTAAACAAAAGCCGCACGTCATCTGCAGCTATTTCTGACGTACATCACTACGTATTTATTATAATTACTTCTTCCTGTCAATCCTAGCGGTAATATGTGCCAGCGCTGCCACTTTATCGCAACATTTCCTTTTTTATCAAAAAGCGCCTCTGTCGTATTTACCGCATTTCCGTCTTTATCCCATACGGATCTCTCCATTGGATCATAATATTCTCCGCCTGTTCGCACAGTCGCCGCTACCGCTTCCGCATGATCAAAGCATCTTCCACCGGCATATCATAAAATGAAGGCCGGATACCTTCCTCCGTAAATCCCAGCTTCCGATATAATACGATAGCCGGCGCATTGCTCTTTCTTACTTCCAGCGTGTATTCCTTCACACCTTCCTTTTCCGCCCTCTGCATCAGTTCCGTCAACATTTTGTACGCAATCCCCTGATTTCTCGCATCATCTCTGACTACAACGTTGGTGATCCCGCCTTCTTCTAATGTACGGATCATGCCGCACATACCAAGAACCTGCTGTGTATTCTCATCTATCGCTACCAGATATCGATAATATTCTTTTTCCAATGCATCCGCAAATGCTTCCCTGCTCCATGGGCGGCTGAAATTCTTCGCTTCCAATGCCGCCGTCTGTTCCAGATCGCCTGCCTGCATCTGCCGTATTATCATGACGGTTTCCCTTCCTGTTCTGCTGCCATACGCTCTCTTTCCGCTTGTGAAAGCCGCAGATAATCCGGCGTATGCTCCGCCGCTCTCTGAACTTTTCCTTCCGCAAAATACACTGCGCCAAGCACTGCAACATTGGCCGCTCTCTGCCTGCTGCAATGTGGCGGAGCAAATAAAAATGGAATCTTCATTTTCTCTATAATCACATCCCGGTAAACAGGTACGCCATCTCCCAAAAAGATCACTTCTTTCTGCAGTCCGTTCAATCTCTCAGTCAAATCTTCCACAGCTATCGCACAGGCATCCTGAATCACCCGCAATTGATAACGGACTCTACATCCTGACTGCCGCTCCGCCATTTGCTCATCCTGCATACGATTATCCTGTGCCTGCACATCCTGCATTCGATCATCCTGTACTTGCTCGAATGTGTATATCCCACAATACACCTGACTTCTTCTTGCATCCATGATCGGGCAGATCAACTTGTCCGAACCATAAAAATGATACGCCATGGCATCTGTAGTCGGCACAGAGATCACCGGCACATTCATGGTCCATGCCAGTCCCTTGGCTGTTGCGGAACCGATCCTAAGTCCGGTAAAGGAACCCGGACCACCCGCTACCGCAATGGCATCCACTGTATCCAGCTCCAGCTCCGTCATATTTTTCAATTCTTCCAGCATTGGAAGAAGCGTCTGAGAATGTGTCTTTTTATGATTGATCGTGTATTCCCCAACCAGCTCATCATCAAGCAGGATAGCAGCGCTCGCTACCAGTCCTGAACTGTCCAATGCTATAATTTTCATTCCGCAAGCCCCTCTGCCCTTATCCTTCTATAGTCAGATCCTCTATCCATTTGTTTCTCAATCGTTATATGAACATGATCTTCCGGCAGCAGCTCACTGACCAGCTCCGCCCATTCGATCATGCATACACCGTCGCCATAAAAATAATCTTCAAATCCCACCTCATACATCTCATCAGGATCCTCGATCCGATAAACGTCAAAATGATAAAAGGGAATCCTTCCATCCCGATATTCCTGCAAGATCGTAAAGGTGGGGGAAACCACCTGTTCCGATATGCCCAGTCCTTTTGCAATTCCCTGTGCCAGCACTGTCTTTCCTGCGCCCAGATCGCCGTCCACGCAGATTACCGTACCCGGAAGCGCCTGTTCGCCAATCTTTACGCCTAACGCCAGAGTTTCCTCCCTTGTCGCCGTCTCGATCACCATATCCTGCCCTTACCCTTATTTTTCAGTCTAGTATCTGATCTTCACCCGTTTCGGATCCATATTTTCCACGATTACCGCAATCAGTGCGGCTGTATATTCTCCAAGGTCCGCCCGCGGAAAGATCGTCGCATTCTTCTTTCCGGTATATACGACGATGCTCTTCTTCGTGGACACGGCCTTCAGGCACTGTTCCCACGAAACACACTCGGTCTGTTCTCCCTGAGACACGCTGATGCCCTTCCGGTCAACAACATAATGCAGCGGCTTTTTAAACGCTTCCGTCGCCTGCATCTGCAACGCCGCCCTGTACCTTAGATGAACCGGCAGGTAAAAAATCAGCAGTAGTCCCATGATCAGATATAATGGGAACTGCGTCTTTGCAAATGCAATAATACCCAAAAATCCAAAACATGTCCCCAAAATGCCTGAAGCGCCGGAATAGGAATGATTTAACATATAATCATATAAAACTCCTGTATTCATATGGACATCCAATGACACTTCCTTTGTGGGATCGTCTTCCTCTATAGCATCATCTTCAACTGTTGAATCAGCATTATTTATGAAATCTTTTTCTGACTGTTCCATGGTTAGCCTCCATGCTGCTTCGCAGCGCAAATCCGGTGCAGGAAATGCTTTCTTCCGCGTTTCCCTAAATATAATAACAGGAATTGCGTATGAACGCAATTCCTATATTTTTGATTCGCATTTTATAAATTATGTGATTTCCATTTTTTATGTTTTTTAATTCACGTTTTACATATTATGGCAACGCATTTATCAGCGTTTCCTGACTTTCAGCCATCCCTTTTATTCATGCCGCAGCGCTTCAATGGGGCTTAATTTGGCCGCATGCCTTGCCGGATAGATACCGAAGAAGATTCCCACGGCGGAAGAAAAGAGGCTTGCGCCCAAGATTGTTGAACCGGAAACCATCGCATTAAATCCGATCAGCTTTCCAACTCCCACCGCGCCAAAATAACCAATCAGGATTCCAATGATTCCTGCGATCAACGTAATGATTGCCGATTCACACAGGAACTGGAACATGATGGAACCCGTCTTTGCTCCCAGCGCCTTTCTGATACCGATCTCCCTGGTACGCTCCGTCACGGATACCAGCATGATGGTCATAACGCCGATGCCGCCCACCAGCAGGGATATCCCTGCGACAAACACAACGAAGATCGTGATCATATCAAGTACGCTGTTGACCTCCTCCATTGCGGAATTAAAATCCTCCACCTGGATCCTGTTTTCGCCCCGGCAGTTATGTCTTGCCTCCAGAATGGATAATACCTGGGTCGTAATCTTGTTTGTATCGGCAAGCATATCGCTAAAGATATAGAATCCCTGAAAACGCAGCTCCGTATCCCATCCGATCATCTGGTAATATGTCGTCAACGGCATTTCCAGTTCCACATCATCCATATAATACATCATATTATACATGGCGGACTGGTTATCTTTCCTGATGCCAACGATCGTAAAATCCCTGACCTGATCATACATCGTCAGTTCAAATGTCATACCGACCACATCCGCCGTTCCAAACATATTCACCGCGCTCTGCTCCCGCAACACACATACCGCTTTGGAGTCGTCCACTTCTTCTCTTGTAAAATATCTTCCATGCAGCATCGGATCCTTGAAATAATTTTCCAGATTCTCATTGCCCATATAAGCATATGCCTGAAATGTTCCCTTGCTGCCCGTAGCTTCGGCATACGTGCTCCACACCGGCGTAATACCGTTGATCCCCTCTACCTTTTCCTGCAATACATCCATATCCTCAAAAGTAAAATCAATAAATTCATTATCATCCGAATTCTGTACTGATCGGATATAGATCTGCCCTCCGGCAATATCGCTGAGCGTCCCGTTGATCTCCGCCTTGATCCCGTTACCCACCGATATGATCAGGATCACGGAAGAAACGCCGATGATGATTCCAAGCATCGTCAGAAAAGTACGCACCTTATTGGAGCGGATGTTCATCAATGCCAGTTTTACATATTCGACTAATTGTGCCATACTAGTAACCATGCCTTTCCATAACTAAAACGATTTAATTCTTTTTTTTAGTTCTCCATGCCCATCATATCATTATTCATAGTAATCACTGGAACGCCGTCTGCCAAAGTACCGGAAATCATCGTGATCACTTCCTCGCCTTCCTGCAGACCCTCCAAGATCTGGATCTCCGTACTGGAAGAGATTCCTGTGGTGACATAACGCATCCTTGCGATACCATCTTCCACCACATAGCAAAAGTCCCCGGTCCGGTCAGTGTTGACTGCCTCTACCGGCACGAGAAGGGCATTTTCTTCCGTCGCCGTCGTGATCTTCAACTTACCGTCAACTCCAAGATATACCCTGTCATCAGGATTTAATATGGTAACCTCCGCCATAACCATAGAAGAACCGGAAGCATTGGTTGTCGCCATATGGTCGATATGGGTCAGCTCTCCTTCATACTCATTGCCTGTGATCGTCACAACCGCCTGCTGCCCTACTGCAAGACGCTCAAGATCATACTTGCTTGCGCCAAAGCGTACTACCAGTTCCTCACTGGACTCCACGGTAATGAGAAGCGACCCTTCTCCCACGCGGGCGCCCTCCGTTACGCTGACGCTGGTAACAACGCCGTCAAAGTCTGCGGTAATGCCGTCCAATGCTGTCTCCAGACGCTGCAGTTTATCCGTCGTCTGAAGATTTAACAGCTCGTTTCCGGTATTCAGGGACGCCACCTCATTATTATTTAAAATGGCATTTTCCGCAGCATCGCGTTCTGTCTGCGCCCTGTTCAGCTCCGTCTTCATATCCTGTAAATCCTTTTGTGCAATCTCCAAAAGCTCATCCTTGTTGTCCGCCGCTTCAAAATTCTGCAACAGCGTACTTTCCGTCTGCAGCTGCTGCAGACGCATATTATTGGACATGATCTCTCTCTCGTAATAATTGATCTGATCCCTGATATCGTTGGCATTGCCGGCATCCATCTGTCCCTGCAGTTTGCTGATCTCCCGCTGGTGAGACAGATTCGTAATGTTCAGACTTTCACTCTCATATAAAATCGCCTCCTGACGTTCCTGACGCTCGGCTTCAATGCCGTCTTTCAGACCATCGATATACTGCTCCTGCGTCTCGATCAGGGCTTCATAATTGGCCACATCAGCCACCGCCTGATTATATGTGGCGCGGTGCTCCTGATTGTTCTGTACTCTTGCAAGATAAGAGGAATTATCTACATCAAAAGACATGGTCGCCTGCGCAATGGAAAGCATGATGTCATCCTCATCAAATTCAATCAGCAGGTCTCCTGCCGAAACTATATCACCTTCCTGAACATTTACCGCAGAAATCTTTAATGAAGTATCTGCATAATAAGTCCTTGATGTCTCGCTTTTCACAGTGCCGCTCGCTCCGATGGTAGCAACGATCTGTCCGCTGCTGACGGTAGCGCTGGTAACGATCTCCGGTGTAACGCCTCCCGACATGGATTTTAATACGATTGCTCCGATGACGATGACTGCGATCACACCCAAAACGATCCATTTCCCAATCTTTTTCTTTTTACGTCTTTTCTTCTTTTCTGCCATGACTGTTCCCTCTCCTTTTTTCTTGCAGCCGCTTTTCGTTGTCTGTTTATCACGGCTGCTATTTCCATGTTTTCCCATCCCGCCTCTAATTCGGGTTTAGTTTCATTTCCTCTCTGTCCGGATCTGTTTCTGCATTTCCATTATCCGAATCCGTTTTTAATCGTTCTTCCATAATTTCTGGATCTGCTTCCAATTGTTCTTCCATAAAATCCGAATCTGTTTCCAATCGTTCTTCTACAGTTCCCGTATCCGGATCCTCCATAAATGTTTCCGCTTCTATTTCTGTTTCTTTCTTACCGCTATCCGACTCTATCCTGCCGTCGCGGATCTTAATGACCCTGTCCGCCCGCCTGGCAATATCATTGTCATGCGTAATGATAATGACGGTACGTCCCTCTTTATGAAGATTTTTCAGGATTCCAAGGATCTCCTCACTGGAACCGGAATCCAGATTACCGGTGGGTTCATCCGCCAGTATGATGGGCGGAGCCTGTGCAATGGCNNCACGCTGCTGCTGTCCGCCGGACATTTCAGAAGGTTTATGGTCCATACGATTGCCCAAACCAACCTTTTCCAAGGCAGTGACAGAAAGTTCCTCCCGTACCCTGCCGGAAACACCGCGGTAGATCAACGGCAGTTCCACATTCTCAAATGCC